>JADLHS010000415.1 GCA_020848635.1 Limisphaerales bacterium | reverse complement strand
TCTGGTGTGACGTGGGAGGCTGTGTTGAAAGCGATTCGCCCGTGGCTGGTGAGATCAACCGGCTTTTGTTATTGCTGCGGAAACAACTTTGAAGGAATTTGCGTTGATAGCACTTAACAGAGTAATATTAGTAATAGTTATCCGGCCGGGCCATCAACTACTGATGGGTGCTTGCTGGCATATTAGTATTCATAGGCGGCATATTGGTCGTTCCGTGCATCATGCCGTTGTCATGGCTCATACTGGAATTGGGGGAGACGTCTCGGTGGAGTTGCGTGGATTACAGCCCACCAGCGCCAAGGCGGCCAGAACGGTAAGTGCTGAGAGTGGGATAACCGGTTTCATGAGCTTATTTTTCAATTTTTCTGTTCATGGCTGTGGTTGCCAGAGCGTTGGCAAAGACATTCCGACAGCCAATTACCTCAATCAGGCTATGGCTTGATGTCGGTCCTCGCTATGGGGTGTTCGCCCCAGACGAGATTTGATCCAATCAACCCGCCGCCGCTTCCGTCATGATTTTAACGATGGTGTCTTCCACCTCCTGCGCCACGCCTTTCAGTTGTGGTGTGTTAAACAGCGCCAGCAAAGTGGTGGGCTTCAAGGTGGCTAGAATGGTTTTTTCGCCCTCCTCGTAAACGGAGATCCGGCACGGCAGCGCGGTGGAGACGCTCATGTTTTCATCGAGAACCTTCCTGGCTTGCTGCGGCTGACAAACCTCGAAGATGAGACATTCATGGGCGAACTCCACGCCCTTCTTGTTCATGGTTTCTTTGAGGTTGTGAACTTGCATGACTCCAAAGTGATTGGCTTGGACGACGGCTTGCAAGGCAGCCGCTGTTTCGCTCACGGATTTATTCGTGGATAATTTGATCAGCATATGTTTCCTTTCGCCATAGACCGTTCGCTTCACAGGCGGCTTGTGAACCCACGATTATTTCTTGGACATCTTGCCAATCGCGACGACCAGCAGGGCCACGACCACCGCACCAATCAGCGCCCAAATCCACATTGCTCCGCCAGCCCAGCCATTCATCCATCCGTCTGTATGGTTCATCATGAATTTGGTTTCATTGCGCCGCGATCAGTCCGCAACTGGGATGTCCAGGCCGTGAATTATCAATTGGAATGCTCCGCAACCACCAGTTCTTCAACCCAGTAACCTTGGCGATCGTAATGGCGATGGAGTCCGGTTTCGTAGTCCCGGGTAATGAGCGACTCCGCCGTGTATTCGGGCGAACGCTTGATGACATCGCGGGAAAGATTCACAAAGACTTTCGATTCGCTCCAACTCACGCGCTCGATCCATTGCGGTGAAACCAGCACCTTTTTTCCCGGCCACCAGTTCCGCGTGGCAACCACCAGATAACGAATCGCCCACGTCTCGTCATCAATGATGAAATCCTCGACGTGGCCAATCTCGCCGTCCAAGGCTTGGATTTCATAACCGCACACATTGTCCGTGCTGCGCAGATGAGGGTCCCACGCCTTCTCGCCTTGAGTGGGGGCCTTCCAGGTTTCCCGGTCGCGCGCAATGTAGGGATAAGAACCCCAGATTGAAGGGCCGTTCCAATACATCGGCCAGCCATAATACCCGTAGTAAGCCTCCTCGAATTGGCGAGAGACGGGCTTGTCACTATTCAACGACGGACTTCCTTCAATCTGTTTTTTTGTCAGGTCAACAGCGATGTGTTGCTCGGCTTTGATCGCGGCGACCAGCGCATACGGGGAAATCAGCACTTGCCGGCCCGTCAGCCAGTTTCCGGTGTTGGCGACCAAGTAGCGAACCGTCCAGTGCCGGTCATCAAAGTAAAACTCCTTCACTTCCCCAAATTCCCCGTCGAGGCTGTCGAGTTTGTAACCCTTTAGCGTTTTGGCTTTGCTTAGCATAATAATTCTTTCGTGTTTTGTGTTCCGTTTTTATTCGCTGCTGGCATCCGCGCTGACACCGCGTCGTCGAAAGCGATTGCGCCGCGATTTGCGCAGGGCCAACACCCAAATGTGCTTTGAAGCAAACTCCTTCGCTATGGGGTGAAACCCCACCGTGGAGCCGAGCTTGCAGACCTCCAAAACGTCGTGAGCCCAGGAATTGACCAGCGGTAGCCCATCGCGCTCATCTCCCGGGCAGCGGCGGCTTCACTCCAGCCGTCAATCCATATCCGGTAACAGCCGACCACCAGACCAGCGCGGTCACGGCCGTGTTCACAATGAACATAAGTGCCTCCAAGTGTCATCGCCTGCACGGCCCGCCAGACGTCATTGCTGGATGGCTGCTGAAACACCTCCCAAATTGTCGCCGGGGGCAGCGGGATGAAATAGACGTTCATGCCATCTGCCGGTGGGTCCGCTTCCTCGCGGTTCAGGTTCACGACGTTGGTCACGCCGAGCGAACGTAGGAACTGCCAGCCCTGGTCATTCGGTTGCCCGCCGCGGTAGAGGCCCGCCGCCACTTCGGCAAAATTCGGAATGCCGTTCACCACCGGACGGGTCGCGCATCCGGCCAGAAGCCAACCGCTGCAAACTACAACCGCCACGCCGACCAGTTTCGTGAATTTGTTTCGCACGGTTGCTACACGGTCTGGGTCGGGGTGATTTCGATCTCCTGTCCGAGGCCAAATGCCCGGCGGACCGACCTCGCGATCATCAGTTCTTCATCCGTGCGAATTACGCGAACGGCAACTCGGCTGGTGTCCGTGGAAATCACCGCCGCAGTTGCGGCATTGCGCGGCTCATTGAATTCAATGCCGAGGAAGCCCAGACCTTCACAGATCCGCGCGCGGACGGCGGGCGCGTTTTCGCCGATGCCCCCGGCGAAGACGAGCGTGTCCAAGCCACCGAGCGCGGCAGCGAAAGCGCCGATCCACTTCTTCCCCTGATAACAAAACAACGCCACCGCTTCCGCCGCCCGCACGTCCTGCGTTTCGTGGTCGAGCAGGTCGCGCATGTCGGAGCAGGTTTCTGAAACGCCGAGCAAACCGGACTCGTGGTTGACCATTCTGTAGAACTGGCTGGTGGTGATCTGCTCCGTGCGCGCTAGATACGGCGCGAGGCCGGGATCTAAATCGCCGGAACGGGTGCTCATCACCAATCCCGCTGTCGGCGTAAAGCCCATGCTCGTATCAATACTTTTGCTGTCACGCACGGCGGCCAGGCTTGCACCGTTGCCGAGATGCGCGAGGATCACGCGGCCCGTCTTCGCCGCCGGATCGCCGAGGCGCGCGAGTTCTTCCATCAGGTAAGCGTAAGACAGCCCGTGGAAACCGTAACGTTGAACGCCCTTGGCGTCGAAGCGCCGCGGAATCGGCAACAGCTTGGCCACGCGCGGCATGTCGCGGTGAAACGCTGTGTCGAAGCAGGCCAACTGTGGCAGTTGCGGATGCCGCTGGCGAAACGCTTCGATCAGTTCGATCTCACGGGGCAAGTGTTCCGGGTCGTAAGGGCGGATTCGATGCAGTTCATCCAGCAATTCCTGAGTGACTACTTCCGGCGCGGTGTGCTTCATCCCGTGAACCACACGGTGACCCACCGCCCGAACAGACTCAAACCGGGATCGTATTTCGAGCCAATCAATCAGGATGTTCGCCGCTGATCTGTGATCCGAGGCGGTGATGCTGAGACTGTGTTGGGGCTTTCCGTCCGGGCCTGTGAACATCAGATTCGTCCCGCTCAAACCGATGCGGTCAACCTTTCCATGCAGCCCGCGCTTCAGCGGCTCGCCCACTTCGTAGAGCGCGAACTTGATGCTCGACGAACCGCCGTTGATGGTCAGGATGTGCGGGTTAGCTGGTTGCATGGAATGACTCGTTCGCCAACCTGCAATCCCAACGAAACTAGTTTCGCGCAGGTGGACTGGTAATCCGTATGAAGTATTTCTCGAATTCCCATGCCTTCCGCGATCTGGACGAACATCGGAGTGTTTTCGAGATACACAATTTGCCGGGCCGGCGTCTGGGCAAGGTCCAGTGCGAGCCGAAAGATGTCCGCGTCGGGTTTGCGGAGTTGGATGAAGCAGGAGGAAACAAAAAAATCCACGAACGCATCCAGCTTGAACTTGCGAATCCGATGTGCATTGAGTTCGCGCGCTTCGTTGCTGACCGCGGCGATCTTCAATTCATACTTTGACTTGAGCCTGCGGACCAACTCGATCATCTGGGGATACGGCTTGGACTGCGCGAACATGAAACGTCGAAACTGCACGCGGGTGAACGGTCGTCTTTGGTAAAAGACCACCCGATCCAAGTATTCGTCCAACGTTAGCTTTCCTTCCTCGTAAGTGGCGAAGTTCGATTGATGCCGCTCTTCCATTTCCGCCCACTCCAGCTTGAAGGTCGTCGCCGCTCGCTTGCGGGCCTGGTGATTCCAGCCGTCGGTGAGCAGCACATCGCCGATGTTAAGGAACAGGCACGTGATCGGTGCGCGTCTTTTCATTGCGGCTGGAGCGGGGCAGCTTGGAGGTTCGGCTTCGTCATGGCCTGATACATCATTTCCGTGGTGACAAACGGCGGGCCATATAGCTCGTAGCCGCCACTGAGTTTTTTATTCACTTGCCGCGCCAGCCGTTCATGGGTTGCGGCATCGGCGTGAAAAGGCACTGCGACGATTATGTATTCGATCGGAGTTTTCATTTTGATTCGAGGTCTGCCCGTAAACAAATCATCTCTGCCATAGAATTCGTGCTTCCTCCAGTGGGATCGCAGCCCCCTCGTAATATGGCATCACTCGCGCCGTATAGTCCGCTGTTGGACGGGGCGCAGAGACCGCGGCGCTGTAAACGTAACCGCCCTGTGCGCCGGACAATTGGCGAACGCGCTTCATCTCCTGCCGCACCCGAACGCCGCCGTTGATTCCGTCAGCGTATAGCTCGACCCGCACCGCGTCCGGCCCAAGGTCGTCAAGGTGAACTTGGACCTCAATCATGTGCTGCTCGCCGCGGGTCTCAACCTTCACTTCGCCAAAGTGCAGCGCGGCCCACTTCTGTTCCAGCCTTTGTTGCCAATCGAGCATTTGCCTGCCGATTGCACCCTTATCGGCAACGCGCGAATGGTAGGCGGCCGCCGCCGGGAGGTAGTGTTGTTCGGTGTATTCGCGCACCGTGCGGTCGGCGGAGAAGCGAGGGGTCAACCGGGCCATGCTCTCACGTATCCGCGCGACCCAGGCGGTGGGAATACTGTTTTCGTTACGCGTATAGAACTCGGGAATGACCTCGCGTTCGAGTTCGTCGTAGAGCCTCGCGGCTTCGGCTCGATCCCAATTCGGATCGTTGCCATGCTCCAGGCCGTCGCCCAGCGCCCAGGCAACGACCTGCCGTGAGGCATCTGGCCCGCGCCCTCGGTCGACGCCCGCCTCGCTGCCAGTCGTTGTTGGGCCTTCCGCAAGAACAGCTCGGAACACATGGCCTGCGCTTCGGTGATGATGGGTTTCCAGTCCAGCTCGTTGGTGCCGTACTGCTTCTGATTCAACGTGACCCCGTCGGCACGGATAAACTCCAGCTTCAGCAGCGCGGTGGCGGAATGCTCGTGGAGCGCGCGGGCGTTGAGCAGGATGGAAACCCCGCCGGCGACCAACGCCACGGCAGCTCCCAGCCACCAACGAACGCCACCCAACTCGGGAACTGCCGAACGTAATCGTGGCCATAGCCATTCAGCCATAAATCGCGACTGGGAGTAATGGCCTTCGCGCCAGGACGAGCGGGTTGGGCGGGGCAGCCTT
>JADLHS010000414.1 GCA_020848635.1 Limisphaerales bacterium | reverse complement strand
CAGCCAGTCGCACCACGGAAGCTTAGGCGTGTCCTTGTAACCAATGACCCCTGAGCCATCCCTGGCTTTGACCAGGTCGGCGGCGCCGGCGACAAAGTGCATCAGCAAGGCGAAACCGAAGGTTGCGACGCAGATCGAACGGATGCGGGGTGTGTTTTTCATAGGAGGTGGCAGTTTGTCTGTGATGTTTCTGGAACGCGGCGAAATGCGAGTGCCGGGCAAACAAGGATCAATCGCTCGCCCCACAGCGAATCGGCTGTGCGGCGGCGGACCTTGGAGTAATCCTTCTTCCTGACCGCTCTCATTTCTTCATTCCCGTTTCCGGGAGTGGCCGGGCACTGAACAGGCGCAGAAACTCCGCGGCGGGCACCCGGGCAAGCGGCGCGAATTTTGCACTCTGCGCATAGCTCAGGAGAGAGCCGGTCAGATTCCGCACGTCGAGCTTCTGGTTCAGGTTGGTCTGGAGGTTGAGGCTGCTGACCAGCACGTGGCCCTGCCCCACGCCAAACTCCAGCAAGTGGGCGTTGTTGGCATTGTTCTTGTAGAAATCAATCATTCGAATGATGGGTGTCACGCCATACTGGCGCAGCGGCTCGAAATTCATCGGCACGACACCTCGAATCGCCCAAACGAATTGCAGATCGCACAGCCCTTCATATGGAAAGCCCGCCAGCGCTGGATGTGGCGTGATTACCGAGCCGGCGTTGCCAGGCCCGGCGTTCCAGGGTAAAGCGCGGTAAAGCGTATAGAAGTTCACCATTCCCGGATAATAAATCTTGTCCTGTTCGATCAATGCGCCTCTCGTGAGCAGCAGACATTTGCCGCCGGCTTGAATGTAGTTTGCCAACGCTTGGTCAACTCCATCGGCTACGACCAGCTTGGTCGCCGCAGGAATCGTCGCGGAGTTGGTGGGCTGGAGCCGGAGGAAGATCCCATCACCAATGATGTGCCCGGCGTTTGTCGCGTAGCCCAGGGCGGTCACTTCGGGACCGGGCTCGGCAAAGGCCCAGAACGACCAGTTGTTCGAGTTCACGGACTTGCCGTTCTTTTCCAAAGTGACGAGGAGGTCAAACTTGTAGCCATGGTTTGCTTTCGGCAAGTTCACCGCCGCATCGCCAGCCTGGGTAAGCTCGCCATACTTGACCGCTTTGAGCCTCAACTGCCCGCGCTCAAAAACTTTTTGGTCCCGTACGGCCTGCCACTTGAGGACGGCGCCGGTCAAGTCCGCTTCGCCATAATGACTCACCGCCAGCGGAATTCGCTCAATCTGATTCATCTTCACCGCGCGGTTGCCTTCTTTGGCCAGCACCACCACGGTGTCGCCGACGGATTTCAGGAATTCTCCGGCCGATACGTCTTTCGGCTCCCAAAAATCGTCCAACACACCCTCAGCATACTGGTGGAAATCAAGCCACGCCCAGAGGATGAACCCCTCAACGTGCGGACAGCGGCGGGCGTACTCCAGCCCGTCCTTCCGGGACTGCGCCTGCACCCACAAGGAATTCTTGCGATAGGTGGGGATGAGTTCCTCCTGGCCGTTCTTACGTGCCGAGTCCCGCAACGTGTCGAACCAGGTGGGGAGCATTTGCGTGTTTTTATATTTGGGCTGGTCATCTGGGTCGGGGTAGCAGCTCCACCAATTCCACTCGTGCAGCATCGCCGGATGCTGGCCGTCGTTGTTGACGACCGTCTCATCGAGCACTTCCTTGCACCAGGTTGGGATGATCGAGGCGTAAAAATCAGTGATCCGGTCGCCCTTGGCGGTCGTGACGGCATCCAGGTAGCCGGTGCAATCAATCGCCAGGGCGTGCGGGGCGAGCTTCTTAGCCTGTGAGGTCAATTCCCGGCTAAAAAAGTTGAACGAGTCCTGCGTCTGTTGTCCGAATTCGAGTTCGCTGGACATGCTGTAACTGACGACGCTCGCCTGGTTGCGGCTCTGTTTGACGAGGCCGTCTAGTTCGGCGGAAAAGAATTTCCTGAACTTCTCGTCAATGGTGTAGCGGTTGGCCCGAAGCGGCCCCACGCCGAACGGCATTTCCTGGATGACCATGATCCCGGCTTCATCCGCCGCTTCCACGAAATCCTGCGACCACGTTTCCACGCAGACTTTCCCCATGTTGATCCCGAAGTCGCGTGCGCGCTTGAGCTTGGGGAGATACCAGTTGATATCCACCGGCGGCGCGATGGTATCCAGATAGAGGGCCATGTCGCCCATGCAGCGGACGTAGATGGGCTTGCCGTTCAGGATGAATTTGTTCGTGGTGGTGGAGATTTCGCGCATTCCGAAGCGCAGCCCGGATTTGTCAATCGGCTGCTTTTCGCCGGCGCGGTAAATCAACGTCTCCATCATGTAGAGCTTCGGGTGAGTGGGATACCAAGTGGTAAACTTGCCGAGCTTCACCTCGGCCCTGCCCGCGATCTGGCCGGCTGGCACGGCGACCTCGGTGCTTCCCAGCGACCGCTTTCCGTCCATTACTTTCAACACCACCCTAAGCGGCGACGGCGAAGGATGCGACAGTTCAAAGCTCACCTCCGCTTTCGACTGCACCAGTCGGGGCTGGATGTATTCATCAATGAGCGAAACCTCGTCGGTGATCTCCAGACACACGGACCGGTACACGCCCGACCAGATCATGCTCAACTCCTGCCACTCATACATGCCATCCAGCCGCACTTTGGGGAGGTCGCACACCTTGATGGCCACGAGGTTCTCCACGCCGGGCTTTACGAACCGGGTGACGTCCACCCGTTGCTGCGTGCGGGAGCTTTTCGTGTAACCGATGGACTGCCCATTGAGATAGACCGCCGCTGCAGGGAAGACACCGCCCAAGCGCAGCCAGACGCGCTTGCCCGCGGCAACGTCCGGCATCTGGAATTTCCGGCGCACCCAGAACGGATCCAGGAACTGGTTCTTCTGCCGCGAATTGGGTGTGCCGATCCCTTGAGCCTGCGGTACGCCGGGAATTTTGATGGTACGGTCGAACACTTCCCGGCCCTCCGGCCAACCTCGGCTGACCCCCAGGTCTTCCTTGTCGATTTTGAAGTCCCATTCTCCATTCAACTCAACCTGTGGACGGAAGCAGCCGAATCTGAAGGAGAACACGTCCGGAATGAAGCACTCGCTGGTCTGCGTCGGCTCCGAGGGGATGGCGTTAGTCGCTTGCGATTCTGCACCGATAGCCGCCCCATAGTTGAGGACGATAACCACAAGCCAGATCCAAAAGCGGTCCGCGCGCATTCGGTTGGCCCGTTCGGCGCAAGCCATCAAGTCGCCGGGGTCGTCTCTTAGCAGTTTTGCGGATTCAGGGCTTTGCTTCATAATCGTCAATCAAGGTGATCCCAGGTCCTCCTCCTGACGCCCGGCGATGACATTGAGCTTGGTCCGCCGGGGCGGATCGCGGAAGAAAATCAGAAATACGATCAAGACCGCAGCTGCACCCCAGGCGGGAGGGAGCCAGATGGCGCGCCAGTCATGAGCGATCGCCCCTTGCGGTTGCACTAGCGTGTAGAGCGCCTGCGACCGTCCGGCAAGGGTGCTACCGACGAAGTTGCCCACGCCCCAGAGCACGAACGCGATGAAACCCTGCGCGGCCCCGCGCATGCGCTCGTTTGCTTCATCATTCACATATAATTGGCCGGCAATAAAGAGGAAGTCGTAGCAGACCCCATGGAGGAGAATGGCGACAAAGATGAGCGCTGTTCCCATTTCGACGTGGTTCACGCTGGTTGCGAGTAGGAGGTAACGCGTCACCCAGGCGAAAATGCCGATGAAGATAGTTCGCTTGTAACCGAGGCGGCGCAACATCAGTGGGAGCAGAATCAGGAATATGACGTCAGACACCTGCGCCAAGGACATCTTCGCTGCGGTGTAGCGCCAACCCAGTTCGGTCAGATACAGGTTCATGTTCACGAAATAGAAATAAAGCGGGATGCAGATCAGGAACATGCAGAGGATGAAAATGGCAAACGACGGTTTCTTCATCAGCGCAAGCGCGTCGAGGCCGAGGACTTCGCCGATGCGAACATCCTTACCGGTTTTCTTGGGTGGCGTGTGGGGCAGCGCGAGGGAGAACAGACCCAGCACGATGGAGGCCACCCCAGCCAGGTAAAACTGTACCGCAGATTGCTCGCCTTTGAGCAACACGCTGAGCGTGACCCCTCCGGCAATCCAGCCGACTGCGGCGAGCGTTTTAATTAGGGGGAAGTCGCGTTTGGGGTTGGCTAGATGATGAAGGGAAAGCGAATTACCAAGCGCCAGCGTCGGAACATACGATGCGCAGTACAGAATTAGTACCGGATAAAACCCACCGAAGGTGGTCAACTTTCCCAGTGTGAACAACAGCCCGCCGCCCAGAATACCGAGCGCGGCCAACAGTTTTTCCGAGGCAAAGTAGCGGTCGGCGATCAGACCCACAAAGAACGGAGCGATCATCGCGCCAATGGCAAATGCGCCATAGGCCGCCCCTATATCCTGCCCGCCGAACTTCAGGGTATTGGCCATGTAGGTTCCCATGCTCACGTACCAGGAACCCCAGATGAAGTACTGAAGAAACATGAAGATCGCTAATTTGGTCTTGAGGGTGAATTGCATACTTGCCGTCCAATCAATGCATCGGGTTTAGCCCGCCAGGCCGTAATCGCGGGCGACGAACTTGGTCGTATCTACCACCCCCATCATCTGGTTGATGAATTCAGATTCGGTTGTGGGCAACGAACCCACAGCCTCCTCCATGGTGTCGAGCCAGGGTTGTTCGCGCGCCGCGATTTTCACCGCCCCCGCCCGCTGGCCCTCCCGCAGGAGGGAAATGGCGGTCAGCGCGGCGGCCTTACCCGCCGCAAAGTCATTCGGTGCGCACACGATCGACCGCGCAATCGCGATGGAATTCTCGGGCGTAAGCACGAACGCCTGCGGGTCGCGTGCCGCATCCGAGCGCACCATCCAATTGCGATACATCAAGGCGGCATCACGGCCATCCGCCAGCGCCTCGTTCATTAAACGGCAATCGTAAATAAGTTGCTCCAGGTAGCATGTGGGCGCCATTCCGCCGAGGAGCTTGATATTTTGGACGCTTTCATTGCTCCAGGTGTCGCACGTCGCGGCGGCGATGTTTCCCAATGGCGAGAGATGCGCGCAGGCTGCCGTCTTGCCTTCCATGGCCATGGGAAAACCCGTGATCGCCTTCAGGATCGGGTTCTCATAGCCGCAATCCTTGCCCGGCCCGACACTACCGCACTCGTAACACGCCAGTGTACGAACCGCGGAGATGGCGCGCACCACGGCTGCAAAAACGCGCGGGATCATCCGCTGCTCGGCCATCACCATTGCAGTGTTACCGAAACCGCAGGCGGTATCTCCAGCGCAATGGACTCCATGCCGCTGGGCAATTTGACCCAGTTCCGTCCAGAGAAACCGCATATCCCGTGTACCCATGACGCACAGCGCGAAAATCACCTGGCGGACATCGCCGATCATTAGCGCCTCGTCATGCACTTCCTTTCCGCCCACAGATTCAATGCTCAGCAGCTCCGCCCCCGCCGCCGCGGCGCCCTCGAATGTTTTCAACATCGCTTCCCACAATTGGCCGGTGCGCATCCGGGGCGGACGCTCCATTTCGCGGGTGTCGTTGGGCGTCATGCGCAATACGCTCTTCAAGCCGTGCTTTGCATTGGCCTCACCCATCGCATCAACGAGAATCTTCGCCAGATCAACGCCCCAGACCGGATTCTCCGTCATGGGCGGCAGGGTCTCAAATTCCACCACCAAGCCGTGGCACTCCAACTCGACCGCGCGTTGCAATGCCCCGGTGATGATCTGCCGGTAATGTCGTTGAATTTCCGGCATCGTCTGCGCGTTGACTAGTATTGGAGGCAGGGTAAAGTTCAGCTCGGGATAAACCGTGCCGCCCCCGATCTGCATTCCGTGACGGGTGGTTAAGGGTTTGGGCGCTAGGCCAAAGCGAAGTTCGTTGGGTTCGCTGATTGCAAGGGTTGTGTAGCGGCTCATGATCTTAGTTGGCTAATAACTTTTTGGCTCCATCCACTGCGGAGCCCGCGTCGGGTGAATAACCGTCCGCGCCAATTTCTCGGGCAAACTCCTCCGAAATCGGGGCGCCGCCGATAAGGATTTTTACGGACGTGAATCCAGCTTGTCGCACAGCCGCAACCGTGGTGCGCATGGCGGGCATGGTTGTGGTCAATAGCGCGGATAATCCAATCAAGTGCGGGTTGTGTTCCTTGACGGCAGCGACAAATCTGTCGGGCGGCACGTTCACCCCAAGATCTACCACCCCAAAGTTCGCGCCCTTCCACATCATTGCGACCAGGTTCTTACCGATGTCATGGAGATCACCCTGTACGGTTCCGATGACCGCCGTGTATTTTGGCTTGATCCCCGCCTTGGTCATCAGGGGCTCGAGTAACACCATGGCTTCCTTCATGGCCCGGGCCGCGATAAGCATCTCGGGTACGAAAATCTCACCGGTTTTAAATTTCTCCCCCACTACAGCCATCGCGGGCATGAGTGCCTGCTCCACGATTTCCAACGGCGCCAGCCCCTGTTCGAGCAGAACACGGGTGAGGCATTGCGCGTCGTTGCGGTTACCGTTCTCAACCGCCTTGGTGAGCAGTTCCTTTTCGTTCATAATTATCCGTTGGCTGACCGTGTTATTGGTGTTAGCTGATTTTCGTTATGGGCGTGATTGCCGGGCGTAGTCGCACAGCGCCCGCAAATTGATCGGGGAAGTGTCCCGCGGGATCTCACAACCGGCGCCGACGATGAAGCGCCCGCCCGCCTCGCGATGACATTGTTTCACAGCGGCGGTGATGCTTTCAGGAGTGCCATTGCGGAGCGCGGCCACCGGGTTGAGGTTGCCCAAGATGATCTGCTGGGGCATTTGTTCTCGGGCCAGGGCCATCGGTGTCAGGGAGTCCACTTCTACGATGGCACAGCCCAACCGGCCCATGCCGGCAACGATGCGCCGGGTGTTTCCACAGATGTGCAGTCGGGTTCGGGCGCCAAGGGCATGAATGCCGTCCACCAGCTTTTTTTCATACGGCCAGACAAACTCCTCGTAAATCTCCGGGCCGACCAACGATGCGGCCGCGTCGCCAATCCCAATGACATCCGCTCCCGCCGCCACTTGTTCCCGGGCGAAGCGCAGTTCCATTTCAATGACAAATGAAAACAAGTCCCGGACGAATCCTGGGTCATCGTAGAAATCCAGCATCAGCGCGTTGATGCCGCGCAAGTCCGCGGCTTCGGCAACAGGCCCTTCCACCCAGCCTTCCACCATCTTCTCTTGACCGATCTGCTCCTTGAAAAGGGCAAGGGCCTGGATGCTATTATGCATGCGGCCACCGCCCAGCGGATCGGGAATCTTCAACCGGGCCAGGTAGGTTTTGTCTGCCAACAACGCCCGGTCTTCCACGATCGCCACGGGTTGTTCGTCGAAGTATTCCACCACGGCGCCACAATCCGCCGCCTCGCGGGCCGGATCGGACATCGTGTTCACATAATCCAGACCAAAAGCTTGCGCGGTATGAATCTGCCCCATTACGAGCACGCGATAATCCGTGCAATAATCCCGGTACTTCGCCCCGATTTGGCGGCAGGCAAACTGCATGGTGATGGGTAGCAACGGTAGATGGTCCACCGGCTGACCGTTCAAATGTGCAAAGACCCGTTCTCTTGAGTTCATACTGTTACTTTCAAAGTATGTGGCGAAAGCTTAATT
>JADLHS010000413.1 GCA_020848635.1 Limisphaerales bacterium | reverse complement strand
TTGTAACTGCCGCCATAGTAGGTGCTGGTCACGTACGGCACGGTGCTACCGATGAACAATTGTGCCGGGGTGGCGTGCGACGTCTGAATCCGCGGCCTTTGAATCACTTTGACCCGGCCGTCGGAAGCCGCCGCGGCCACTGAGATGTAAATATCCTCGTTGACCTTGCCGAAATATTTCACGCCGCTGCCGAGCAAATCGCCAAAAGCGTTGGTGTTGCTGCCCCCGGTAAAATCAAAAAACTTGTTAGCATTCATCCCGCCCGCCCCCGTGAAGTTCTGGTTAAAGTCCTTGGGCTTTTGGGCGGCGGAAACGCCGAAATTCCAGTCGTCCCCGAGGGTCACATCCATGATGAGCGTCTCGATCAACACCTGCGCCAGCACCACGTCCAATTTCTCGATGATATCCCGGATCGTCGCCATGTCCTGTCGGGTGGCGAAAACGAGCAGGGAGTTGGACCGGATATCGGCGATGATCTTGGTGGAGCCGAGGAGTTGGATATCGCCGGAGGAAGAGGCCTTGCGGATAATATTATTCAGCCGGTCACTGAAGGTCGAGCCGGAGGACGGCGTGGGGGTGGCCGACCCCAGCCCGCCCAAGTTGCCCTGTTGATTGGGATTATAGCCGGGCTGCCCGAAACGGCTCGCGCCCCCAGCCGCCCCGGTACCCGTCGAAGTGGGCCGGCTGCCAACGGTGCCACCGGTGCCGCCGCCGACGCTGCTCAACGCGCTCGCGATTTCTTCCGCCTTGGCATATTTGATCGGAATCACCTCCGAGAGAAACTCGGAGGGCATGGTCACGTCCACTTTCTCGATCATCTCCAACATGCGTTTGACGTTGGCCACGTTGTCGCGCAAGACAAGCATTCCGCTACCGTCAATCGGTTGCACGGGAGTGGTGATCTTGCCGCTGGCAAAAGGTTGAAGGACGGTCACCAGTTCGGTCGGTTTGGTGTATTTCAACTGCACGACGCGGGTGACCACCGAGCCCAGGTCCGGGAGTTCCGTGACCGCGTTGGTATTGATGCGTCCGGCGATTTGGTTGGCCTCCGTGGTGGGGACGACAGTCACAAACTTATCGCCGATGTTGACGACGGAAACCTGGTTGAGCGCGAGGGCGGCTTCCATGGCGTGGACGATTTCGAGCTTGGTCAACGGCGTCGTAATTTGCAAAACGATATCAACTTTCGGCAACACAGCAGGCCGAAGCAGATTGCGACCTACATATTCGGCATAAACCTGCAGCACAAGATCCAACGGTGCCGCCCGGAAGTCGATGGTGGGGGGATTGATGACTTTGTCCGGCTCGGTAATCGCACCCGCCGGGGTGGAGGTGACGACGACCACGCCCGGCTCCGAAATGACCGGCGTAGGGATCGCCGCAGCCGGAATGGGAGCGGCAGCAGGGGCGGCAGCGGCGGGCGGCGTGCCTGGGGACGGAATGCCGAAACGGGGGCGGCGCAGCGACGGGCGATTCGTCGGGGATTGCGGCACGCCAACTGCCGGGATTCCGACAGGCGCGGCAGCAGCCGACGCCGGGGCGGTGGGAACGGCCAGCGCAGCCCCCGGCAGGACGGGCGCGTTGGTTTGGGCAACGAGGTGCTGCTCGAGCGCGCGGCGCAGCAGTTCATCGCGGTTGGTCGTGCTACCGTCGCCGCCCGGAGGCGGGACTTGGGCGAAGATCCCCAGACCAAAGGTGGTCAGGAGCAAAGCGAGCAGAATGTTTTTCACGGTTTTTTCTTCTTGGTTGGCGGTGCCGGTTGGGACACAGCGGGCGCCGACGGTTTGTTGGTCTTCACGATCGCCGCCGGGCTGGCCGCGGGCGCGGGGGCCGGCGCGGGCCGGGCAGAGGGCTTTTTTTGATAACTTGCGATCAGGGTGAGGCTGCCAGCCAACGCCTGGCGGGGCGCATCGGGCCGGAGCGAGAGCGCACGCACCCGGATGAGCGAATTACCGTCCCCCAGCTTGTAGAGGAAATCCACCAACTGCGCCTCGCTGGATTGGATCGTAAGCCCCATGGCGCGCTCCAGAAAAAACTGGTTGGTGCGTTCCGGTTGCCGGGTGCTGGTGACGATCTGGACCCCACTTTGCACGGCCTGGTTTTGGATGGTCTGGAGAAAGTTCAGGGATTGATCTTCGAGCGGAACGGCCACGCCCTCGCTTTCCAGTTTGCTGATCTGGCTCGTGTAGGCCGGGGTTTGCGCGATCTCCTTTTCGTATTTGGCCAGGGTCGCGAGGGCGGCCGCATGGCGGCTGCGCACCTGGCCCCAGTCATTGAACCGGGGGAGCACAAACCAGAGGTTGATCACCGCAAACCCCACGACAATGGCGATGACGATGAAGCGGCGTTCCAGTGAACTGAGCCGGGCGAAGTAGGCGGTAAAGCGGGCGAGGAGTTCTTTCATTCGCCCTCCGTTCGTTTGAGTTCCAACCCGAAATTCCAGTTGACCTCTTTGCCCGCCGGCCCGAGCCGGGTGCTGAGTTCCTGACCCTTTTTCGCATCCAAGGCATCGAACATTGGCTGGCCCTTGAGGGTGGCCTTGCGCATCGCCCCGTAGAAAGCGAGCACATCGTTTACCTTGTCGGCGGCGGCGGTCCCGTTCAAGGAGAGCTTCCGGCCATCCGCGAAGCCGAACCCGTCGAGCTGGACGTTTTCCGGCATCATCTCCGCCGTGGTTTTCCAGCACTCCAGCGCGGCGAATTTCAAATCCTGCCGCGTCTTGAGCACCTGGTAGCGCTCCCGCAACTGAATCGCATTGGTATAACTCGCGCCTTGGTCTGTGACCTGCGCCTCGACGCGACCAACGCGGAAATCCTGCACGAACAGCGCGATGAAATAGATCGTAATGCCGAGCAAATACAAACCGCCCACCGCCAGGGCGCCACGCAGCCACAGGCTGTCCCAGAACTGATTGCGGTAGCGAATGGAAATTTCCCCAGGTACCAGATTGGTTGCCCCGTCGGAGCGCGCGACGCGCCGGGCGGTCAGCGCCGCCAGTTCAACCGGCTTCAGCGGTTGAACACGATGAATCGGGGCATCGAGGGCCTGGCGCAATGGCATTTCCCATTCGGCCATCGCCGCATCGTCGGCCACCAGCGTCCACGTCGGGGGCTTGGTCAGCCAGCCTTCGAGTTCGGCGCCCCAGGTCATCTGCGTGAGCTGTTCCTGAAGGGCGAGCGCGGCATCACCCGTCACCGGAAGTGTTATGGCACTCAGATTCTGCAAGGTGCCGTCAAACCACCAGGCCACGAGCGCGGCCCGGCGCTGCCCCCAGGCGCCGGGGTAAACCCACGCGCCGTTTTCGCTGGCGTCCGCCGTGGTCAGTTGATCCAGCCCGCCCAGTTCCAACCGGTCCGCGAGGTAGCCCTGTCCTTCCAACTGACCGAGGAATTCCTCCACCACCTTGCGTTCGACAAACACAACCACGACCGTCTGCAACTTGCCCGCCGCGGACAGGTTGGAGTCCGCCCCGAGTTGGGCGCCCGGCTTTACGTGGCCGGCCGGGCCATCCGGACGCGGTGGCAGCGGGCACACGCTCCACACCACCTGCGCCACTGGAAAAGGCGAGAGTTTTTCCAACTGCAACTCCACCATGGCGCGCGTCTCGGCCGGCGAACTGGCCGGCAATTGGACCACCCGAAGAAACACTTTATCCGCGGGCAACCAGGCGACATTGAGCTTGGGTTGCCAGATCTCGGACCAACTCTTCTGCGCCAGCCCCACGGGCAACGGATCGCCGGCGGACGCAGTCTGCTCACGCGCCAGCGTGAAATTGCTCTGGGCGTTAAACTGCCAGAGCTGCCGTCGCTCCGGGGTGGTGTGCAAAACCGTGCAGGTATGAAGGCGAGCCATGGTCAGGGAATGACGAATAACAAATGACGGCAGACGAAACCGAACGCGGCCCGGAGGCATTCGGCTTTGGGCATTCGGCTGAGGGGGGTGACGGAGTTCATGTCAACTGACTCTTGGTCCAGAGGCCGGTCTTTTCGTTGGTCCCCAGCGCGTCGAGGTGTTCCTCGATCTGCGTTACGCGCAGAACTTCCTCGATGGTGGTGGTGCCCGCCCGGACCTTGTTCCAGCCGTCGTCCCGCAACGTGCGCATCCCGAGTTCGACGGCGCGCTGCGCGATTGTCGAGGAGGCCGCCCGCGCCAGAATGAGCGGGCGCAAATCCTCGTTCAGCACGAGCAACTCATAAATTGCCAGCCGGCCCTGATAGCCCAGTTGGCGGCATTCTTCACAGCCCACCCCCTTCATGAACCGGGTCGAAGCAATCTGGTCCTGTGGAAAACCAATCTTGCGGAGGTAATCCGGCTCGACCTTCTGCTCCGTCTTGCATACCGGACAGATCGTGCGGACGAGCCGTTGCGCCATGATGGCCTCGATGGACGACGCCACGAGGAACGGCTCGATGCCCATGTCAATCAAACGCGTAAACGCACTCGGCGCGTCATTCGTGTGCAGGGTGCTGAACACCAGATGCCCGGTGAGCGCCGCGCGAATCGCAATTTCGGCGGTTTCCAGATCGCGAATTTCCCCGACCATGATCACGTTCGGGTCCTGGCGCAAAATGTGGCGCAGGCCGACCGCGAAGGTCAGCCCGATCTCGGGACGTACGGCGATCTGGTTGATGCCTTTGAGTTCATACTCGACCGGCTCTTCCACGGTGATGATGCGTTTGTGGACGGAGTTGATCGTGCTCATCATCGCATAGAGCGACGTGGACTTGCCCGAACCGGTCGGGCCGGTGACGAGCATGATGCCGTGCGGCTTGACGATCAGTTCGCGGATGGCCGCTTCGTCCACGGGCGAAAAACCCAGCTTGTCGAGACTGAGAAAGATCTTCCCGCGCGAGAGCAACCGCAGCGACACGCTCTCGCCATAAACCGTCGGCACGGTGGAGACCCGGATGTCAATTTCCTCCCCCTTGATGCGAACGTTGATGCGCCCGTCCTGCGGGAGGCGCTTTTCGGAAATGTTCATCCCGCTCATGACCTTGATGCGCGAAATCAGCGCGGCCTGGAAGCGCTTCAACTGCGGCGGCATCGGCGTCTGGTGGAGAATACCGTCAATACGGTAACGGATGCGCAGTTCGTCCTCCTGCGGTTCGAGGTGAATGTCCGTGGCGCGCTCCTTGAACGCCTCCCAGATGACCTGGTTGACGAATTTGATGACGCTCGCGTCCTGGTCGCCCTCGGTAATCTCCTTGTCCAGGGGCAGGTCAAGGTCGAGCGGCATTTCCTCGTCCATCTCGTCGAGCGTCTCCGCGCCGACGCCATAATACTTCTTGAGCGCCTTCTCGATATCCGCGCGGGGCGCGAGGGCGAATTGCACCGGCCCGTGGGCGTCGAACCGGACGGCGTTGAGCATCGCCGTGTCGAACGGATTGCTGACCGCGATTTGCACGGACCCGTCCTTTAGGGCGGTGGGGAGGACATTGTATTGAAACGCAACCTTGGTGGAAATCTTTGCCCGGGCTTCGTTGTCAATGATGAGTTTGCCGAGCTCGACATACGGCCAGTTCAGCCCGGCGGCGAGTCGTTGCAGGAAAACATCTTCCGCCATGCCGCACTCGCGGCCCAAGAATGCGAGAAACGACTCCGCCGAGCCGTTTTCGACCGCCACCGACCAGGCCTTGCGCACCTCTTCGTACTGCTCCGGCATCACGCCGAGCACGGACGCGAACAAGATTTTAACGGAGTTGAATGCCATTGGCTTTGTGCTGTCGATCCGAACGACTTAACGCCGGAGCCTAAAAAAAGTTTCGCCGGGGGTCAAAGATTAAACCCGCCCGCAACCGAATACTTTCACGCCGCAACGCGCCGCGCCCAGCGCAATTTCGCCGCTGTGGAGCGGGGATTCGCGTTGCGCTCCGTCACGGTGGGCCGGATGACCTCGTCGGCAATCTCGACGAAAACCCCTTCGCGACGACCGGCCGCGAATGCCTTTTTCACGCGGCGGTCCTCGCCCGAATGGAACGTCAGCACGGCGACACGCCCCCCCGGATTCAGGCACGCCGGCAGATGCCGCAGCCAGGTGTCGAGCGCGGAGAACTCGTCATTCACCGCGATCCGCAAGGCTTGGAACACCCGGCGCACCGCAAGGTCGGCCGCTTCCCGCTGCAATCGCGCCAGCGCCCCGCGAACAGCGTCCGCCAGCGCGGTGGTGGTGCTGAACTTTTTCCCCGCCAAGAGGGTCGCCAGTTCGTCGGCCAGCGGTTCATCGGCATTTTCCCGGAATAATTCCCCCAATGTTTCCGGACGGATTTTCTCCAGCAGTGCCGCCGCCGACTGGCCCCGCGACGGGTTCATCCGCATGTCGAGCGGGCCGGCCAGTTTCACAGAAAAGCCGCGCGCCGGATCGTCAATTTGCATCGAGGACACGCCGAGATCGGCCAGGAGCAGGTCCACCCCCGCGTGGTCAGCGGCGGCGAGCACTTGCGGCAGGCCCGCGAAGTTGCTGCGGTGCGCGGTAAAAACATCCGGGCCAAACCCGGCCGCCCGCAACCGGGCCTCGGTCTTCGGCAGTTCGATGGGATCGGCGTCGAGACCGAGCAACCGGCCGCCCGGCTGAATCCGGGCGAGCAGTTCCTGCGCGTGGCCGCCGTAACCGAGCGTGCAATCCACCGCGACCTCGCCAGGCTGGGGCGCGAGCACTTCAAGAATCTCCGCCACCATGATGGGCCGATGCGTGCCCGCCGGGGTTTTGCCGGCAGCGACAACTTTCGCGACGGTCTCGGCATAAAGTTGCGGGTCGTGCTCTTTGTATTTCTCCTCGAACCGGCGCGGATTCTTGCCGGAGTACCGCACCCGACGGCGATGCGGCGCCGGAGCAACTTCGGACGACGGTTGGGGCACATGTTCGTCTGCCATTTCACCGCCATATTGCCCAATTGAGAAAATGTGAGCGAGAAAGTTTGCGGCCTCCTGTTCGAATCTTTTTCTTACTTTTAATCGTAATCTTAATCTCAGTTCAGGAGATTTCCGATCCAACGGACTGAAGTTGACTTAGCAGATTAGGATTATGATTAAGAGTAAGATGCGGATCAGAATGGGGATGAAGACCGCACATTCCCCTTGCCGCTGATTTTGCCATCACCCATGCTTCGAGTGATGGCTGAACGGCCCGTTACCACCCTCAATAATCCTGACGTTGCGCTCGAAATCACGCTGCGCCCGTCGCTGTTTTCCGATTTCACCGGCCAGCCCAAGGTCAAGGAGCGCCTCGAAATCGCCGTCACCGCCGCCCAGCAACGGAAGGAAGCGCTCGATCACATCCTCCTGAGCGGCCCGCCTGGCCTCGGCAAAACTACAATCGCCAACATCCTCGCCAAGGCAATGGGCGGCAATCTCAAGGCCACCAGCGGGCCGACCATCGAGAAGGCCGCCGACCTCGCCGGCTTGCTCACCAATCTCGAAGAAGGCGACGTGCTGTTCATTGATGAAATCCATCGCCTCCAGAAAACCATCGAGGAATATCTCTATCCCGCGATGGAGGATTTCAAACTCGACATCATTATTGATCAAGGCCCGAACGCCCGCAGCGTCCGGCTGAATCTCCCGCGCTTCACGCTCATCGGCGCGACGACGCGCAGCGGATTGCTCACCGCGCCGTTGCTCACGCGTTTCGGCATGCGCGAGCGGCTCGACTACTATGTCACGGAAGACCTGGAGAAAATCGTCGTCCGCTCCGCGCGCCTGCTGAACGTGGAGATTGACGCCAAGGGCGCCCATGAAATCGCACGCCGCAGCCGCGGCACGCCGCGCATCGTGAACAACCTGCTCCGCCGCGTGCGCGACTTCGCGCAAGTCCGCCACGATGGCCGCATCACCGGCGACATTGCCGACCAGGCGCTCGCCATGCTGGAGATTGACCAGAACGGCCTTGATGAAATGGACAAGCGCATTCTCGAAGCCATCATCGTGAAATTTGGCGGCGGCCCGGTGGGCGTCAGTTCGCTCGCCGTGGCCGTTGGGGAAGAGCCGGACACGATTGAGGAAGTCTATGAGCCTTATCTCATCATGGAAGGCTATCTCAACCGCACCTCCCAGGGCCGCGTCGCCACGGCGTTGAGTTACCAGAAGCTGGGCCTTAAGGCGGCCACGGGCAATCAGGCGAAGCTATTTTAAGTGACCTTTCCACCGCCGATCAGCGCGTGGACTAGACGTCGCCCGTAATTTGCCAGTAGCACAAAACCCACCCGGGGATTACGTTCCAGTGGTGAAGAACGTGTTGGCAGCGACTCCTTTGGGACTCGCGATTTTCGCTGGCATCGGCCTCGGGCTGGCGGACTTGGCGGTCGCCGCCGACACGAATCAATTCACCGCCCGTCGCATGCGCATGGTTCAGGAACAACTAATCGGCCCCGGTCGCGACATCACCAATGCGCGCGTCCTGGCGGCAATCGGCAAAGTGCCGCGCCACGAGTTCGTGCCGGAACGCCAGCGCAACCAGGCCTATGACGATCACCCGTTGCCCATCGGTTACGGCCAGACGATTTCGCAACCCTACATCGTCGCTTTCATGACGGAAAAACTCGATCCGCAGCCGACGGATCGCGTGTTGGAAATCGGCACTGGCTCGGGCTACCAGGCGGCGGTGCTGGCGGAGTTGGTGGCGAAGGTTTACACCATCGAAATCGTCGAGCCGCTCGCCCAACGCGCCAAGGCCGACTTGCAACGGTTGGGCTACACGAACGTCCTGGTGCGCGCGGGCGACGGTTACCAGGGCTGGCCCGACGCGGCCCCATTCGACGCCATCATCGTCACCTGCGCGCCCGACAAGGTGCCGCAGCCGCTGACCGAACAACTCAAGGACGGCGGACGAATGATCATTCCGATTGGGGAGATTTGGGATCAGAAGCTGGTGCTGCTCCACAAGCGCGGTCAGCGCCTGGAGAAAACCGTGGTGTTGCCCGTGCGCTTCGTGCCGATGACCGGCGAGGCCCAGCGCTGAATCGTAACCATTTAGTCTGAATCCAATGTTTCTTCGCTGTTTTCGATGGAACTAATTTGGCCGGGCTAACCCTGCTCCTGGAAGTTTGTGTCAACGCTCGCCCTCACCCCAGCCCTCTCCCCCGAGGAGAGGGAGAGGCCAGCGTGCGCTACCCATGTTTCGGGGTCACGTTGCCCTCGCCGAGCTGGCTCTGTTTGCGCTCACCCACACAGGAAAACTGGCACCGCTCGCACTGACTGAAGCCGGACGACGATTCTCCCTCTCCCCGAGGGAGAGGGCCGGGGTGAGGGCGGTCCAAACGATGCGCCGCCGCAACTGAACCGGAGCGATTCACTGTTTGACAAAGGACTGCGGAAAAACAGAATCAGGGTCACACGAAGACGACGACAATCGCCAAATCAAATTGTCGACCACTATGTTATTAATCTACTGAACCACCTCGCACACTTTATGGCAAATCGCGCATATCTAGTCGGAAGCAGCAACGGAGACACCGCAGGTCCCGGAGAGAATGGCATCAACTACAATCCTGACACCGAGATACTCGCCGGAGCCAGCACTCAGATTCCGGTCTTTTGGCTCTCCCTTTTCGACGAGTCGAACATTAAGCCACACGCTGTACAGGAGTACAGTATTCCAGCTCCGGTGTGTGAGGCAGCAACAGCCCGCACCCTTTTACAGCAACGACGAGCTAAGATACTGGCCGCGTTTTCGCAATCCAAGACACATTGGGAAGCCTGGGAACGACTAATTACCGAGGCTCCGTTTAAGTTCTTTAAGCTGGACGCGACAGAGGTTTGGGATTTGGACCCGGAGTTGTTTCAGTCGCAATTGCCGCCCGCCGTCCGGTGGTTCTCTTCCGGCAGCGCCGACGATTTCGCGAAGCTCTTATCGGTCGCTGAAATTCCTATGATACAGCCACGCGGATTTCTTGGTCGCCTTGTTGGCAACACACCATCCGGCTACGATATGGCGACCAAGACTTTGACGATGGCGAAGGACGGAGCCGGACGCTCGGATTCGGTCGGCCATCACTTGCATGGGTACGCTTGGGTGAGAGAAGTACCTTGGAAAGATGAATGAGTGGTCGAACCTGCCGCCGTACTTATGAGAGTCGTCAACTGTTGTGAAGGATTAAGATAATAGTTTTTCCAACGGAAAGATCAACGCGCGAAGTGCAACGGAGAGAAGCGAAGGCGCGCGCGGCCATGAAAAGTTCCCCGTCCGTTTCGAGGACAAGGACGATTGGGTCCACCGTTATTTGCGTTGCAACCCCACATCGCCCCCCGCTCACTGCATCGACTTCAAAAAGGTGACGAGGTCGGCCAGTTCCTGTTTGCTCAATTGCGTGTCCAAACCTTGCGGCATCACGGAGAGCATTCCCGGCCGCATTTCGGCGATGTCCGCGCGCGCGATCCGCTGCTCCGTTTCCGGGCCGGTGGCGAGCACCACTTCGTCGGCCGCATCTTTGCGCAGCACCCCGCTGAA
>JADLHS010000412.1 GCA_020848635.1 Limisphaerales bacterium | reverse complement strand
TGCACGGCGTGATTAAAGCCCGTTGACGGCAAAAACGTCTTCCTTATTAGCCCGCAGGTCGGACCATTTTCGACTCTCTATGTGTCCGTCACAGAACGACAGGACGGCACGACCGTTGTGCCGACAGGCGGGTTGTTTGTACGGTGCGAACGTCCAACCGCCAGCAACATTGGGTTGTTTGGTGGCAATTTCAGTGAAATACGCAGCCGGCATTTTGTCGGTGGTCCAGCCCGTCTTCGGGTAGCCCACATCCCCTATCAGCCAAAGCTGGCTGGCGCGTTTTAGCTCTGTCAGCTTGCGACTGCCGAGATTCCCTCCGCTGGAGCTCTTGCCGTAGCGGATGATGCCTTGGGTTTCCGTGTTGCCCTCCAGCGGGCCGTAACCCTCGCACGGAGATTTGAAATATGCCACGACGCTTGGGTCAATATCCGCGTCTTTGACTGCCGGACACCGCCAGACGTTATTGGTCAATGAACTACCAGTGAGATACCTACCGCTGTCGAGCACGGCGAACCACCAATTGGTGGTGATCGTCCCGGCGTTGAAATTGCCGGTATTCAAGGGCGGGAGGTAATCATTGCTGTCACCCGCATACATCATGAAAGCCAGGGCGATCTGCTTGTTGCTGTTATAGCAGGCAATCCCTTTGGCCTTTTCCTTGGCCTTGCCAAGAGCGGGGAGTAGCATTGCGGCCAAAATGGCGATGATGGCAATAACCACAAGCAGTTCGATGAGCGTAAAGCCCCGACCCGTTCTTTTTTCCCCGAGCGGAGCCGGCTCGGCAACCAGTTTCGAGCAGATTCTAGTCATATTCGAATGGGCAACGGCGGCCTTTGGTTGATTTGGTCAGGTTCTTTGAACATGCAATGTTGCATCACTTTGTTTTAATAGTGTAATATAAGTTATTTATTCATATGTCAACCATATTACTACAATCTCTGTCATTGCCATAGGGTGAGTTCGGAGGTTTTGGATTGTCTGGCTCAGATTGTATGATTCCGACGGTCAACAGGCCAAAAACCAGATCAAGAAAGATGCGCAGCACAAGAATTCAGGGACAAATAGCGGCACAAGTAGCGCTTGGAGCGAAGCTGGTCAACCGGGTGTTACTCGTCGCCTTGGTGATGGCAGCAGTCCGATTACCAGCGCAAGAACTGACAACGGCGGCACAGGTGCATGGCCTCAGCCCGGAAGCCGCCGGGCGACGTTTGCCGGTGAAATTACGTGGAGTCGTTACTTCCTACGACGAACGACTCTATGCCCGCTTTATTCAGGATGAAACGTCTGGCATCTACCTGCGTCAGTCCAGCAATACGCCTCCGCTGAACGTGGGCGACTTGGTGGAAGTCGAAGGCACGACCAGCCCCGGCGAGTACGCGCCGGTCATCAAGCCTGAACGGGTGCGGGTGGTGGGCAGGATGCCGCTGCCCGCGGCGCGGCAAACCACATTCGATCAACTTGCCAGCGGCGCGGAGGACAGCCAGTTTGTGGAGGTAACCGGTATCGTCCGCTCGGTGCGGTTTGAGATGGCTTCACAATATCACGCCATCGTCTTGGCAACCGGCGGGGGACGACTGACAGTTTATGCCCGCAAGCTGCCGGTTGCGAACACCGGCGATCTGGTGGACGCCACCGTGCGGGTGCGCGGTGTTTGTTCCACCCTGTTCAACCGGCAACGGCAGTTGTTTGACATCCGCGTGCTCGCTCCCCGCGCCGAAGACCTCGTAATCGAGAAGCCGGCGGCAACTGATCCATTCGCTGTTGCCCTGCAACCGATCGGCAGTCTGCTCCAATTCGCCCCGCAGGGCAGTTACGGGCATCGCGTGAAACTGACCGGCACGGTGACCTATCACCAACCCGGAGTCGCGCTGTATTTGCAGGACGCAAACCACGGTCTCCGGGCCGAGAGCGCCCAGCCAACGGTCGTACAACCCGGCGACCGGGTTGAAATCCTCGGTTTCACAGCGCAGGGCAAATACACTCCGATTATTGAGGACACCGTCTATCGCAAATTGGGTTCCGGGGCACCGCCCACCCCGGAAAACGTGAGTCTCGATGACGCGCTGAGCGGCTCGTACGACTGCCGCCTGATCCGAATCGAGGCAAAACTGCTGGATCGCGCCCGCCAAGGAAGCGAACAGTTTCTCGTGCTGGAATCCGGCAAGTTCATCTTTCACGCCCGTCTGGGACCGGTCGAAAGCCCCGATGCATTCCGCCACGTTAGCAATGGCAGCAGGCTCGCGGTCACGGGAATCTGCCAGATCGAACCGGGGGCTTGGCAGGCCAGCGACAGTTGGCGTGCCGAATCATTTCAACTCCTGCTCCGGGCGGCGGCTGATGTTGTGGTGCTGCGGTCGCCACCGTGGTGGACATTGCAGAAGCTGCTCTGGATGACTGCCTTCCTTGCGCTCGGGGTACTCGCTGCGTTCGCGTGGGTCGCCGTCTTGCGCCGGCGAGTGCAAAAACAAACCGGTATCATCCGCCGTCAATTGCAGGTGGAAGCCTCGTTAAAGGAGCGTTATCTCGACCTCTTCGAAAACGCCAACGACGTCGTTTTCACCCATGACCTGTCCGCCCGTCTCACTTCTGTCAACCGGACGGGGGAGATGCTCCTGCAACGCGGCCGTGCGGACCTCCTCGGTTTGCAGTTGCTGGACCTTGTCGCGGAAGATCAACGACCGGCGGCGCAACAGTGGCTCGATCAGGTGGTCGGCGGGATGGAACTGCCGCCGGCGGAATGGGACTTTGTCAACGCCACCGGCCAGCGGGTAAAACTGGAAATCAGCAGCCGGCTCATCAACGAGAACGCCAAACCGGCTGAGGTTGAGGGCATCGCCCGCGACATTACCGAACGCCGCCGGTTGGAACGTGAACTCCTTGAAATCAGCAATCGCCAACATCGCCGCATGGGCCACGACTTGCATGATGGCGTCTGCCAACAACTCGCCGGCATAGCTTACTTGGTGAATATCATGGGCGACCAGATGCAGGAACAGGGGTCTCCCCAAGCCGAGGAGGCGGACAAAATTGCGGATATGATCAACGAGGTTACCATGCAGGTGCGCAGCGTGGCGCGGGGACTGTTTCCGGTGCGGCTGGAGGAAAACGGTCTCCTCTTCTCGCTGGAGGAACTCGCGGCCAACGTCGCCAACCGCTTCCGCGGCATTTGCGAGTTTACCTGCGACTCCCCGCCGACAGCTGTGGACAACGAAGCAGCCCTCCACCTATACTACATTGCTCAGGAAGCGGTGCTGAACGCGTTTAATCATGGCACGGCCAGCCATGTCAGCATCTCGCTAAAACCCGATGGGGTGCAGTTCAACCTCACGGTGCGCGACGACGGCATCGGTTTTGATCCGGCCAGCATCAAATCCGGCGGTATGGGAATTCGTATTATGCGTTATCGGGCAATCGTCATTGGCGCCACGCTGGTCGTAAAAAGCCAGCCGGGTCGGGGCACGGAAGTCACCTGTATGTTTTTCCCGATCCGCCGGGAGCCAATGCGAGAGGCAATCAATGGCTGAACCAACCAAAACCCCGGGCACTTTGCCGACTAAGAAGAGCCGCGTCTTTATCGTGGACGATCACACCATGTTCCGTGAGGGCCTGCGCAAGTTGCTCCATCGGGAGCCCGGGCTGACCGTCTGCGGCGACGCGGCCGATGCCGATGAGGCAATGCGCGGCATCCGGCAAACCAAACCCGACATCGTGCTTGTGGACATTTCCCTGACCGGGGCCAGCGGCTTTGACCTCATCAAGTCCATCCGGAGCGAGGATGAAGAGCTGCCGGTCCTCGTGGTTTCCATGCACGATGAACTGCACTATGCCGAGCGCGCCTTGCGGGCCGGGGCCATGGGCTATGTCATCAAGCATGAACCGGCCCGAAACATGAAGGCGGCGGTTTACAAGGTTCTTGGCGGCGACATGTATCTTAGCGAGAAAATGTCCAACAGCGTCATCGCACGATTTGCGCGCGGGTTGCCGTCCGACCAGCCCACCGCAATGATTGAACAGTTGAGCGGTCGGGAATTGGAAGTCTTCCGCATGCTCGGCCAAGGCAAGGGCGTGCGGCAGATTGCCGAGGAACTCGAAGTAACGACGCCCACTGTCAACACCTTCCGTAACCGCATCAAGGAGAAATTGGGGCTGAAAAGTTCGACCGAGGTAATGCTCCATGCCATCAAGTGGTCAGGTGAGACAAAACCGGGCTAAGGCTTCACCCCACCACCAAAACGCGCTATAGCTGACTAGGGATTCTTGGCTTCACTTCCGTCGGCAGTCTCAAGGATTACCCTTCGCTGACTGAGGTCAACGCGGTACCGCGCCACCACGACCAACAAGGGGCCTGCTTTGGGCATGCGCGGCCAATTGCCCGATGGCGTTTCCGCCGTTCTGCACATGCCGATATACAACGTCCCGGCCATGGTGGATTGGGCACGGATTCACAGCGACCCGACTCGGACTGCAATGGCCAGCGCGCGCCAGCCGGCTGCGGCGTCATTCTTCGCACCGGCGCCACAGGAGAGATTAATCGAGGCGAGGCGGATTCTGGGATAACGCAACTCGGATCGAAGCCAGGAGCACACATCCGGCAACCAAACTGATGACGCCCTAGCGAAGTGGGCTTATCGAGATCATAACCGCGCACGGATTGCCGGTATTATTTTCAGCTGTGGTCATAGGATCTGGGTTCATGAGGCAGGCACCGAGACAACCCCCTCCCCTGCGGTCAGTGCGGCGTTTGCATCGGCGAGATTCCGCCCAACTTCCGGGTCTGGCCAGCCTGTCAGTGGCACCAGCCACCCGGCGCACAACGAACGCAACCCGCTTTATCCGCTTGAAGCTGGTTTGGATTGAGGATTAACTCGCGCGATGGGTGGAGGATGGGCCTCCGCCATTCCTTGGGGAAAATGATGCGAACAAAAATTCTTCTGACGCTCGCGGTTGGAATCGGACTCTCGCTGGCAAGTTCACTTTCGCTCCGCGCCACAACCAAAGTCGGCGAACTACGCTGCGAGTTTCTCAAGAATCCGTCCGGCATTGACGTAACCGAGCCGCGGCTGAGCTGGATTCTAGAATCCAAGCAACGCGGCGACCGGCAGACCGCTTATCAAGTACTGGTGGCGACCACCCCGGAAAAACTGAAGCCCGGCGCAGCGGATTTGTGGGACAGCGGCAAAGTCGCATCCGACCAGTCGATCCACGTCTGCTATGCGGGCCAACCACTCCCGTCGCGCCAACCCTGTTTCTGGAAGATCCGCGTGTGGGATCAGCACAGCCGGGCCTCCGCTTGGAGCGCGCTGGCGACGTGGAGCATGGGTTTGCTGCACCCGGACGATTGGCAGGGCCACTGGATCGGCAAGGATGAGGCCACGAATACAGCGCTGCTGACGAGCGGCTCCTGGATTTGGTTTCCCGAGGGCCGCCCGGAAACTGACGCACCCGTGGGCACGCGCTACTTCCGCCGCACGTTTGAATTGCCCGCTGGCCGCAGCGTTCGGCAGGCCAAACTGCAACTGGCCGGCGACAACGAATGGGCCTGTGCGGTGAACGGGCAGCACGCGGGCACCGGCGGCAATTTCAAGGCAACTACCACGATGGACGTCACCCGAAGCCTCAAGCCCGGACGCAATGTCGTGGCTGGCTGGGTGAAAAATGCCGGGGAGGGGCCGAATCCCGCCGGCTTGGTCGGCATTTTGAAGATTGAATTTGAAAGCGGTGAACCGCTGGTCATCCCCACCGATGCCGCGTGGAAAACCACGAACCAGGAATCGGGCGCGTGGACCGCACTGGAGTATGACGATTCGACCTGGGTCCCGGCAAAAGTGCTCGGCCCGTCCGGCATGCCACCTTGGGGCGAGGTATTTGGGCCGGATGATCGCCGGCTCGCGGCCCGGATGCTCAGGAAAGAATTCACGGTGGCGAGAAAAGTCACCCGCGCGACAGCGTACCTCAGCGGGTTGGGATTGTCCGAACTTCACCTCAACGGTCAGAAAGTCGGCGCGGACGTTTTGTCGCCGGCCCTGAGCGAATATCCGAAGCGGGTGTTTTACGTGACCCATGATGTCACGGCGCAGATCAAGCGTGGCGCAAACGCACTTGGGGTCTGGCTCGGAAATGGTCGCTTCTACGCACCGCGCGCGACAGTGCCGACGGGCACGTCGAGCTTCGGCTTCCCGAAGCTGCTGCTGCAACTCGAAGTGGATTACGCCGATGGCACGCGCGAAACCATCGTCAGCGACACCTCCTGGAAGCTCACCACGGACGGCCCGATCCTTGCCAATAACGAATACGACGGTGAAGAATACGACGCGCGCAAGGAAATGCCCGGCTGGGCGAAAGAGGGCTTCGATGATTCGACTTGGGCGGCGGCGCAACTCGTTCACGCGCCGACATTCAATCCAGATTCCGCGAAGACGCCAGTCTTCGGTGGTGACCAGCCGGTGCTTGGCAGTCTCTTCTATTCGGCCGCGGGTCCGCTTTCGGCGCAGATGCAGGAGCCGATTCGCGTCACCGACACTTTAAAACCCCTCGCCATTACCGAACCGAAGCCGGGGGTGTTCATATACGATCTGGGGCAAAACATGGTGGGCTGGGGCCGGCTTAAGCTGCGCGGCCCAGCCGGCACCCAAGTCACGCTCCGCTTCGCCGAGACCTGCAAGGCCGATGGATCGCTTTACCTCGACAATATCCGCGGGGCCAAGGTCAGCGACGTCTACACCCTCAAGGGCAAGGGGGACGAAGTCTATGAGCCGCGGTTCACCTATCACGGCTTCCGCTATGTCGAACTCACGGGGTTCCCCGGCCGGCCGACACTGGCTTCGATCGAAGGTCGCGTGGTGAATGACGATGTGGCCACGGCTGGTGAATTCACCTGCTCGCAACCGACGATCAACCGGTTTTATCAGAACATCGTCTGGGGCGTGCGCGGCAATTATCGCAGCATCTCAACCGATTGCCCGCAGCGCGACGAGCGCCAGGGCTGGCTCGGCGACCGCTCCGCGGAGTCCAAAGGCGAAACTTTCCTCTTCGACATCGCCGCGCTTTACGCCAAGTGGACGCAAGACATGGCTGACGCGCAAAAGGACAACGGCAGCATCTCGGACGTCTGCCCAAGTTACTGGCCGCTCTACAACGACAATGTCACCTGGCCCAGCAGCGCGGTTATCATCCCTGGCGCCCTCCTTGACCAGTATGGCGATGCCGCGATTATCGCGCGGCTGTATCCGAACCTGGTGAAGTGGATTAACCATATGAGTGGTTTCATCACGAACGGCATCATCACGAAGGACAACTATGGCGATTGGTGCGTGCCGCCGGAAGACCCGAAGCTGATTCACTCGAATGACCCAGCGCGCAAAACCTCCCCGGCCATACTGGCTACCTGCTATTTCCACCACTGCCTGAAACTGATGGCGGGCTACGCGAAGTTGCTCAGCAAACCCGATGACGCGCAACGCTTCGCCACCTTGGCAGAGCAACTCAAGACCGCGCTGAATGAAAAGTTTTACAACCGCGAGCAGGGCTTTTACGACAACGGTTCGCAGACTGCCTGCGTGTTGCCGCTGGCCTTCGACATGGTGCCGCCGGAGGAACGCCCGCGCGTTTTCGGTCATCTGGTAAAAAAGATCACCGAGGAAACCAAGGGGCATGTGGGCACGGGCCTCGTCGGCGGGCAATGGCTCAACCGTGTGCTCACCGACGGCGGGCGGCCCGATATCGTCTATCGTTTTGCCACGAACACGGCCTATCCGAGTTGGGGCTATATGGTCGAGAAAGGCGCAACGACCGTCTGGGAACTGTGGAATGGCGACACCGCTGATCCGGCGATGAACTCGGGCAACCACGTCATGCTGGTCGGCGATCTCGTAATCTGGTTCTACGAATGCCTCGCCGGCATCAAGTCCGATCCGGCACAACCCGGCTTCAAGCACATCATCATGAAGCCACATCCGGTGGGTGACTTGAGATTCGTCAAGGCCACGCACCGCTCCCCCTACGGCACTATCGCCAGCGCATGGAAACGCGACGAGACCCAATTCGATTGGCAAATCACTGTGCCGCCGAACACGACGGCAACGGTTTACGTTCCGGCAGCTGGATTGGAAATGGTTTCTGAAGGCCGCGGCCCGGCCCGCACTGCCAAAGGCGTAAAGTCGTTCCGCTTCGCAAAGGGCGCCGGCGTGTTTGAAATTGAATCCGGCAGCTATCACTTCAACTCGACCATCCCAACTCAATCCGTCCGATGAAAACCCGAAGTTTACTGGCCTGGGTATGGGCCGTGATCACCATGACCGCTTTCGCGCTCGGCCCCACGCCGCTGCGGGCGGAGGCGCCAGCATTTGCCGCCGCCCATCCCATCTGGCCGGAAGGGCGTGCGCTGGAGAAAAATCTCACGGTCGGTTTTCGCGCCACGTTCGGTGCGCCGCCGACCGGCAAAGTCGTCTTGCGAGCGACCGGTTCGACCTTGTATCGCGTCTGGCTCAACGGCCAGTTTCTCGCACACGGCCCGGCGCGCGGACCGCATGGGTTTTATCGCGTGGACGAGATTGATCTGACGGAACGTTTAGTCCCCGGCACTAACCTTGTCGCCATCGAAGTCGCCGGCTACAACGCCAACAGCTATTACCTGCTCGATCAACCGTCCTTCCTGCAGGCGGAAATCGTCGCCGAAGGCAAAGTGCTGGCCGCCACGGGCGGCGAAGGTGCGGCGTTCCAGGCCATCCCGCTCAAGGAGCGCCTGCAAAAGGTGCAGCGCTTCAGTTTCCAAAGACCATTCATCGAAG
>JADLHS010000659.1 GCA_020848635.1 Limisphaerales bacterium | reverse complement strand
GGCGCCTTCGCGGAGGCGGAGGCGGCCTACGGGCGCGTGCAGGAAATCGCGCCGGGCCATGCCGGCGCGCTGCTCAACCTGGGCAACCTGAAGCGCGAGCTGGCCGACCCGGTCGGCGCCAAGGCGCTGCTCGAACAGGCGCTGGCGAAGGAGCCGTCGAACTTCCGCGCCTGGAACAACCTCGGCAGCACGCTGCGCGAGATGGGCGACCTGCGCGGCGCGCTGAAGGCCTACCGGCACTGCCTGAAGCTCGCGCCCGAGCACGCCGAGGGCCACCTCAACTACGCCATGGCGCTGCTCGCGGCGGGCGACTACGAGAACGGCTGGCGCGAATACGAGTGGCGCTGGGAAGGCGCCTACGAGGCGCGCCGCCACCGCCGTCAGTTCCCCATGCCGCAGTGGAAGGGCGAGCCGCTGGCCGGCCGCTCGATCATCCTGCACGCCGAGCAGGGCCTCGGCGACGCGCTGCAGTTCGTGCGCTATGCGCCCCTCGTGGCGCGGCGCGGCGCGCGCGTCATCGTCGAGTGCCATCCGCCGCTGCGGCGGCTGTTCGAATTCCTGCCCGGCGTGGCGCAGGTGGTGGCGCAGGGGCAGGGCCTGCCGATGAGCGAATACCACTGCCCCTTCATGAGCCTGCCGCTGGCCTTCGGCACCACGCTGCAGACGGTGCCGGCGCAGATGCCCTACCTGTGGGCCGATCCGATGCAGGTGCGCGCCTGGTCGCTGCGCCTGGCCGGCGATCCGCGCCCGCGCGTCGGCCTGGTGTGGGCCGGCAATCCGCGCCGCGGCGACCCCGGCGCGCATCTGCTCGACCGCCGTCGCAGCCTCACGTTCGAGATGATGCGGCCGTTACTGTCGATAGAGGGCGTGCGCTTCGTCAGCCTGCAGAAGGGCGAGGCGCCCATGGCGGCGGACCCGCGCCTGACCGACTGGACGGCCGAGCTGAACGATTTCGCCGACACCGCGGCGCTGGTGCGCAACCTGGACCTCGTCATCACGGTGGACACCTCGGTGGCGCACCTGGCGGGCGGGCTCGGCGTGCCGGTGTGGCTGTTGTCGCGCTTCGATTCCTGCTGGCGCTGGCTGACCGGACGGGACGATACGCCGTGGTATCCGACCATGCGCCTGTTCCGCCAGGAGGCCTACGGCGAGTGGCAGCCGGTAGTGGATCGCATTGTTAGTGAATTACATGAAAATAAATCTGCAAGATAATGATTTGACGTTTATAATGACTTCCGGGAGCCCCGGGACTGGAGGCTGAAATGAACAAGGCAATCACATCGTCGATGTATCTGGCCGTCCTCGGCCTGCTGGCTCCCTCGATGGCGCTGGCCCAGGGCGCCGCGCGGGCCGACTTCGTCAGCGGCCCGGTGATGACCGTTGCAGCGGACGGGACGCAGCGCCCGTTGCCGAAGGGCGGCGAAGTGCGCAGCGGCGAAACCATCGTCACGGGCGAGGGCCGCGCCCAGTTGAACTTCACCGACGGCGCCGTCGTTTCCCTGCAGCCGAAAACCGAGTTCCGCATCGACGACTATAACTTCGTCGAGGCCGACCCCAAATCCGAAAAGGGCTTCTTCAGCCTGCTCAAGGGGGCGCTGCGCACCATCACCGGCAGGGTCGGCAAGGCCAACCGCGCCGCCTACCGGGTGAGCACCACGGTGGCGACCATCGGCATCCGCGGCACCGAGTACGGCGCACGCCTCGACAACGGCCTGACGGCATCGACCATCGCCGGCGAGATCGAGGTGTGCAACAACGCCGGGTGCACCATCGTGGGCAAGGGCCAGTCGGCCTATGCGCCGGACAACAACACCAAGCCGGCCTACACGGCTTCCCAGGCCAGCCAGTCGCCGAATGCGCCGCCGCCGCCGGCCGGCGCCAACCTGTTCACCGGCGGCGACAGCGTCACGCCGACGGGCGGCATCCCGATCTCGCTGCTGGCCTCCGGCCCCGGATACGGGGTGCTTTATTCCGGCTTCGAGAGCGGCACGGAATTCGCCCTGCCGCTGACGAGCGGCACGGCCACCTTCGACCAGGCGGGCCGGCTGTCGACCTTCTTCGACGGCACGAACACGGACATGCCGTCCGCCCATGCCGAAGGGATGACCGACGGCACGGTGGCCTGGGGCCGCTGGTCGGCCGGCACGGTGGCGGGGTATGCGGTGACCGACACGCACTACGTCGTCGGCGTGCCGACCCCCTCGAGCGCCCTGGCGGGCCTGGCGGCGACGGACTTCCAGGGGCTGGGCGCCGGCAAGGCCACCTATGGCTTCATGGGCGCGACCCAGCCGACGGCGATGAACGGCACGGTCGGCAGCGGCGTGAGCGGCCAGCTGGTGGTCCTGTTCACCCCCGGAACGGCAACCCTGAACGCTCTGCTCAACGTGCAGATTGGCGGGGGAAGCTATGTCATCAACGGATCTGCCAGCGGCTTCCCGTCGTTCTCGAGCGCAAGCGCGTCGGTGGGCTGTACGGGCACGTGCGGCGGCGCAGGCACGACGGCGGACATGTATGGCAGTTTCTTCGGCGCCACAGCGGAACGGGCTGGCCTGGTCTACAAGTTCACCGGGGCCGGCGCCATGGGCGGGGTGACCGGGGCGGCGGCCTTTTCACGATGACCGGCAACTGACATGAAAATCAAAGGCACTCTGATTCAGGCGGTGATAGCGGCGGCATGGTGGGTTGCCATGCCGGCCTGGGCCGATGCGCTGCTTGACCGCGCGCGCGCGCTGATCGATGTCGGCCGCGGCGGGGAGGCGTATCCCCTGCTGGCGCCGCACGAGGCGCAGCGCAAGGGCGAGCCGGAGTTCGACCTGCTCTACGGCGTGGCGGCCTTCGAGGCCGGCGAGAACACCCGTGCGCTGTTCGCGCTCGAGCGCGTGCTTGCGGTGGATCCGGGCAACAACCGCGCCCGCGCCGAGATCGCCCGCGTCTATCTCGCCATCGGGGATACGGAGGTGGCGCGCCGGGAATTCGAAAACGTCAAGCGGCAGGGCGTGCCGCCGGAAGTGGCCAGCACCATCGAGAAATTTCTCGAAGCCGTATCTAGGATCGAGGATGAAACGCGGCCGTCGCTGAAGGCCTACGTGGAGGGCACGCTGGGCGCCGACAGCAACGTCAATAGCAGCATGGGCAATTCCAGCCAGGCGATTCCCGCACTGGGGGGGTTCGTTTTCCAGTTCGGGCCCGGCGCCACGAAGACGGCCGATTCCTTTGCCAGCCTGGGGGCCGGCCTGCGCTATCGCAATCCCCTGGGGGACGGGCTGGCTTTCATTGCCGGGCTGTCGGCGGCGCAGCGCAGCAACTTCGAGGACCACGAGTACGACACCGCCAACCTCGACGGCCACGTCGGCCTGGTGAAGTCCGTCGGCGACAACATCTACACCGTCACCCTGCAGGCGAACGGGATATCGATCGACCACGACCGCTACCGCAATGCCACCGGCCTGACGGGCCAATGGCAACACAACCTGAGCACGCGCGAGCAGGTGACGGCTTACCTGCAGTACTCCGACCTCCGCTACAAATCCTTCCAGAATGTCGACCAGAGCATCCGCGACGCGCATCGCTGGGTCTTCGGGGCGGCCTATGCGCGCGCCTTCGAAGGCGGCTGGATCGGCTATGCCGGCGCCTATCTCGGCGCGGAGAACGAGAAGGCTCGCAACGTGCCCCACCTCGGACACGACCTGGCGGGGGTGCGATTGGGCGGCGAGCGCCCGGTCAGCGACAACGTGACGCTGTTCGCCAATCTCGCCTACGAGCACCGGCGTTATGGCGGCGAGTGGCCGCTGTTCCTGACCAAGCGCGAGGACAACCAGACCACGCTGGGTTTCGGCGCGAACATCGTTCCCGCCAAGCATTGGCTGCTGACGCCGCAGGTCAGCCTGACCCATAACGACTCCAGCGTCTCCCTGACCGAGTTTCGCCGCAAGACGGCCAGCATCACCTTGCGGCGCGACTTCTGAATCCCGGGCACCCCCCCCGGGGAAGGGCCCGCGGCCGGTATAATCCGCGCTTTCCCGAATCGATTCCTATGGCAGCAGACATCCGATCCGAACTGACGGCCTTGCTGCGCACGGCGCTGGAGAACGTGGCGCCGGACAGCCGCGACGCCGCCATCGTGCTGGAGCGGCCCAAGC
>JADLHS010000411.1 GCA_020848635.1 Limisphaerales bacterium | reverse complement strand
GGCTGCGGCCGTGGCCCGGAACGGCTCCGTCCGCGTGCCCGTCACGGCCCACGGCCACTAAACATTCATTGCTCCAGACTCCCGAAAGTTGGCTCGCGCTCTGGATGAGGTATTCGCCTGGCCAGGCGTGCAACGTGAACGAAGTGTTGCTACCGTTGGTGGTCGACAGATTGCTAAGCACCACCGGGGGCGCGGCCGCCGCGAGCGGCAAATTCCAAGCGAATACCGTGAGGAATAGATTGGTTAGAATGGTGTGTGCTAAGGCAATTCGCCGCATTTTCATGTTAGGACTTTCGGCGTTTGTCAGGCGAATAAGCTCGTTTTTGGCTCGGAATCGCTCCAAGGAATAATAACACGCCACTCGCTTTAGTCAAACAGCCGAAGAACCGATTGCGATTCGATCAAATGCGAAATCAAGGTGTGGACTGCTTGCCGGGCGCTTGGCCTACAATTGACCAGCCGTTTCGCAGCGACCCGGAACCGCAACTGACAACATAGGTGCGGTGTGTCGCAGTATTGAATAGACCAAGGCTGCGTTGCGGCCATGCTTCACCTGCGCCTGCGCGTCGCCCGCGCCAACGATCTTTGGTCCAGCTATTGGCATGCAGCCAAAAACTGACAATCACTCACCCCCCCTCCCCCCGCTACACTGCTTCCAGTTGTTGGCCGGTGAAAACGGAAAAGGCCGGCGCCATCGCTGGGGCCGGCCCTCTCGGCAAAGCAAGATACAATCGCGCGGTAATGTTCCGGGCGTGATGCTTCAATATTTGAGCGTAATTACGCCACCCGAGACGGACAGGCTGCGGATCGTGAGTGCCGTTCCCGAACTCAGCCGGTAGAACCGGGCGGTGCCGAGGGCGGGAGCCGTGATGCTCCGGCTGCCAGGGTCCACCATCGCGGCCAGTTCTTCCGTATAGGGGCCGCCAACGGTCGGGGACGACAACAGGTGAATGGTTCCCGGCGCAGGTGTAAACAGGATGTAGTTGATGGCCAGTTTGTCGTTGTCCTGACCCGGCGTGCCCGCCATCGTCAAGCGCAGGGTCGTTATGCCCGACAGATTGAGCAGCACGGGCGAGCCTGAATTATCCACCAGTGGAACATAACCATAGTGGTAACGGGCAAACTGGTTGGGGATGGTAAACTTGCCAAGATTCGCCGTGGTTTGCCCCGGCAGTGCTGGATTGCTGGTAACCCGGTCGAGCCGGACCTCGGTGGGGCCGAATGAGGCGACGCGCAGGAAGGCGTTATAGTTACCGCCGGCGAAATCGCGCGTATAATTGAGCCACTCGCCCGCTGCCGTGCGATGCACCACGAATTCCGCCATGTTGTTCGTGGCATACTGGTTCCGCACCCGGTCGCTGTACCGCGTCTCCCCCCACGGATCGAGCGTGGTCTCGATCTCGGGGTGCATGCCTTGCGAGAGCCCAACGGGATCGAACTGCCGGAACTCACCCAGCCAAAGTTGTTCTTCCAGCGGAAGCGGAATCGTCCGACTGTCGTGGTAGTCTACGCCTTCCACGCCGTGCAGATCGAAGTAACCGACCCCGGGTGGCGAGATCGGATCGCCAGTCAGGTTCGGGCCGGACACCGCGATGGGATCCAGCTGATAAACGCCGTTGCTGTAGTTGTAATTCTCCGCTTCAATAATCTTCACATTCAATGAGTTGAGATAGGCATCCGAAAAGGTGTCGAACCAGAAGGTGTTAGTTGATTTCTTGAGGCCCGCGACATCCTGGACCTCGATTTGGGCGCTGTAGATGGTATCCGAACGCAGTGCACTTCCCGGCAGGCTACCGGCGATGTTGTCGCTGTTGGGCGAGAGCCCCAACTGGCCGGACATATCCTCCCCGTTCAAGCGCAACTTGGTGGCGGACGCGTTGATCACATTGGTCGAGTACGTCCTGACCGTGAAACTGATGCCGCCGCTCGGATCGTAGCAATTGCTGAAGCGATTGGTCGGAGTCCGAGTCTCGATCGTCGGCGTTCCGACCACCGGGTGGGCGAGGGCGGGGGCGGTGGCCAGATTGGGGTCGTAGGTGGCGACTTCGTAATTGTCCAGCGTCACATCCGCACTACCCGTCTCGGCATTGCGGCTATAGGACAGCAGACCGCAAATTCCTTGGTTGTGCGTGGCTTCCGCATCGTCTGCATCCATCCGAAGCAGAGGCTGGGTGAGGTCCGACAGGTCATAGACTTGCGCCGTCAGGTGATAGCCGGCGCCCTGAAACACAAGTCGATACGCCCCGCCCGGCGAGAGCGTCAACTCGCCAATCGCCAGTTGATTCAGGCTGAAGGGTGGATGGAGGATGCTGATCTGCAGTTCGCCTTGTCGGGGGCTGGTCGGGGTGTCGCCCCACGCCGTCACATGATAGTTGAGCAGGTAACCGGTCGCGGCGCCCGGATCTTCACCGATCGTGCCCCGCGCCAAAAGCGCCACGCCTTGGTTGGTATCTGCCCGTGCCACAAAATCTACCGCCATGTAGAAGTTCGTGTATTCAGCAGTCCGGTACCAAATGGCCACCGCTGGGGACTGGCCAAGGATCGGATTGGACTGGACGCGCAGCGCTTTGCCGGTGGCGCCAACCGGGAACGTCGTCGTGACCGTCGCTCCGGCCATTTGGGAAAGGATCCAACCTGCACCAGTGAGCTCACTGAGGGTGGTGTAGCTGTCAAAGTTGTCCGTTTCAGCCTGAACGACAGGGGATACCGTCAAGCAAGCCGCGAGCGCCCCTGGAAGCGCCATTCGCAGGAACTGAGATGAGGTTTTCATGATGTTTGTGTGGTTATGCTCATTGTTTATGCAGTTATACTGATTACTTGTTTTGGGGTGTCATTTGCTGTGTTGGAGAATGTCCGCTGGCCATTCATCCCGCGCGTTTCAATCTTGGCACGAACCAATCCCGCAAGGAGACGCCCGGGGCCGGTCAGGCGGTTAGCCCGTGATCGAGGGGCTTTTGTTTGCGGTTTCGCGGGTCAGCCCACTCATCGAAGCAGCGGGGTTGTGCTTGAGGACTGCAAAATCTAAAACCCCTCGGAGGAAACCGAGCCCATAGCCAAGATGATAGCAGCAGAACACGAGTGGCAGAGCCGGCAGCAGCTTCCATTTAGTCCGCCTGGCCGTGTGTACTGACGCCAGGCCCAGCGCCAAGGTGTACAGGGATACGAAGGATACGAGCCCCGTGAACGCGGGCCAAAACAGCCAGGACGAAACCGTTCCTGGCAACTGGGGCGCGGGCCACAAGGCGGCAGCCACTAGGGAGAGACTGCAACTCAGACCAAGCAAGAGCAGAGTCAGAACAAAAGCGCCGGGAATGAGATGCCGCACGGAAGCCGGTCTACCATGCTTCCGAATGACCTGGACCTTCCAATAGCCGTATTGAAGGTACTGCTGGAACAGCCGCTGGAGCGAAGTCCGC
>JADLHS010000410.1 GCA_020848635.1 Limisphaerales bacterium | reverse complement strand
TCACCGGTTGCATGCGCAAGGTGCCGTCGTCGCCGAGCCAGAGGGAACGGGGCAAACCATACACGCCCGACCAGCCTTTTTCTTTTTCCCCAGACGGATTGTCGAGCAGCCACGCCCACATGATTTGCCGGCCTTGCCCATTGATCAGCGCCTCGGGCGCAAAGTAGGTGTTGTCGGTCCAGGTCATGCGTCCGTGATTGTCCGGGTAGAATCTGTCGTTCTGGTAGTTGCCCACATAGTACTGGCAGCCTTTGTTGTGACTGATGAAGAGCAGGAGGTGCTTGCCGCTCGGCGGCCCACCCGCCGGACTTGCCGGCAGCGGCAGAAAGCTGGGGCACATATTGTCTTCGCTGCGGTCGGTCCACTCCGGTTTCCGTTCATAGAAGGAATGGAGGTATTTCCATTCTTTCAAGTCGTCCGAGACGAAGAGGTAAAGCCGGTCGCCCTGTTCGGCGGGCGGAGCATTGGTCGCGCGGCCAATTTTATTCAATACAAGAAGATTGCCGGTGAGAATGTAATATCGCCCGTCTTTCCTCCAGATGTTGGATGGATCGGCAGAGCCGTAGAAGAAGGCTTTGCCGTTGGCGTCCTTTACTTCCGTCACCCCCCATTCGGTGGACTTGATGACGGGATTGGCTGCGAGCTTCTGCCAGGATTCGAAATCGGGCCCGGAACTCTTCGCCAATCCAATGCCCTTCGCGCCCCAGAGCATCCAGTAAGAAAGGTAGGCGCTGCCGTCATCATCCACGAAGGCGCCACCGCTGAAAACACCCTCGTCTCCATTCCCCGGCCCGATGGCGTCAGGATGATGCCGCCAGTGAACCAGGTCTCCGCTGGAAATGTGTCCCCAACAAAAGCCGGAGCCGCTGCGGTTGTAAAGATACATCAGGTGATAGCGTCCGTTGTGATAGAACGCACCATTGGGATCGCCCGGCATGCCCATATCCTCCGGCACACAGAAGTGGTAGGTCGGCCGATAAAGGTCGGCGAGAAACTTCTCGCGCAGCACGCGCGCCGAGCGAACCGCCGCCTCCGGCACCGGGCTGCTGACCGACCACGTTCGCGGCACGGGAATCTGGTTTGTTTCATCATTGCTCAGCGAACTGGTGATAACCGTTGCCCCTTTGCCCGGCAGCACCAGGCAGCCATCTTCAATCCGAACGTCGCCCAGCAGGCTGATCTGGTTGAATCGCCCGGTTTTCTCCCGCAAGCCTTCGTCGGCGAACGACCACCAGGCCCAGGGCTTCAAGCTGTCATCCGCTTTTCCTGGAACCAAAGCAGCGATAGCTTCGCGGTCCAGCGCCCTGTCGTAAATGCGTGCATCCTTGATTCGCCCGGCAAAGGAGTGCTCAGGATCCGTCGCTTCGATATGCCGCCGCCCAAACAGGACAATTGCCGTCCTGCCAAACTCCTGTGGCGGGTTCGGCATGATGTAATGCGCGTACTCATGCCCATCGCGAAAAACGCTCACCTCGTTCCCCCGATGGACGATGGCCATCTGAACGAACGTCTTTGCATCGACGGTTTCTTCCGGCCAGCCCCCCTGCTCCCTCAGCGTACGTCGAAAACCGTCGCTTCCCGGCATCCATCGTCTGGCGGAGATCTCGCCGAAGATGATTCCATCAAAATGCGACTGCCCATCCTCAATCGTCAGCGCACTGCCGGCTTTCTGCGTGAGGTCCGCGGGGGCGGCCCAAACGACGAGGGTTTTGTCCTTAAGCGAAACTGGCTCGGCTCCGTTTCCGAGGAGAGCCACGGCGACAGCTAACAGGGTGATGAGGCTTGATTTCATGGTGAATGGTTCGGGCGCGGTCGAGTTTCATTTTCCGATGCGGCCAAGCTCCGGCCCGCCGGGAGTGGCGACGACCTTGAAGTATCTTGCCGTCGCTGGTTTGGCAAGCGCCACCGTTTAAAGCCCCGGCGACTAAGGCTCACCCCGTTGCAAACGCGATCCTATTTTCCCCCCGTGGCATCCCTCAGTGTCTCCCTGGCCAGGTCTCGGTCATTGACGCTCAGAACCTCGGACCGCCAAGCCCGGCCATTCACCCGACGGAGAGCGATCTGCTTTTGCTCCAAATCCAACCCGGCTTCCAACTCGGACGCTTCCAGTTTTGCTTTCACCTGCCAGACGCCTGCCTGCGTCGTTTCCGTTAACTCGATCTGCGCCGCGCGCTTCAGGAAAGCAGCCAACGCTGCGTCCGTTTCACACCGAGCCGCCAGCATGACCAACCCGCACCGCGGGCGCTTCTCCGCAAGCTTCCGCGCCGGGCCGCGATAGTGATAGACTGCTAACCGCCCAGCGCCTTGCTCGTTGCCGTCGAACTCCAGCTTCCACGTCGGAGCGTACCCGGCGGCGCCATCGGCAGCGAACAGGCGCACGGCCACCGCGGCTTTGCCTTCGCGCAGGCCCACCACCGAATCTGCGTCGGCCGCGAGATCAAATGGCTTCGTGGAGTCCACGGGGATTCCGTTCAGCACGAGTTGATCAACTTTCACCGGCAGCAGAACATTGCTCGCCAAGTTCGTGAATTCGCCATCACTGATGGCCGGTGACAAGTCCATCAGCGCGAGGAGGAAACCTTTCTCCTGCACCGTTGCAAGCAGATGCGGGAGATGATGTGGTTTGCTGTGCCCGCCGCGGTCGGTGGCGCGCACCAAGCCAAAGGGCGCATCCAGCGCATCAACCACGAAACTGATGAGCGGCAGCTGCTTGTCGGAAGCCGGCTCGGCGCAAATCCGCCGATCCTGCGGGCCGTGGTAGGCGCTGGCGCTGCCGAGCGAAAAAGCGGGTGTAATCCACACATAGCGATCCTGCCCCGGCCCCGCCCCGAACTTCGACCGCACTGTTCGATCCGGCAAATCCGCCAGCGCGAGAATCTCCGGTGACGGCCGATATCCGTTCATCCGCGCCGCCGTCCAGGCCCGCACGGAGTCACTCAAGAACGTATCGGCGGGCGGCTTTGAACGCAGCCCGGCGAGATAATAGTGGTATTCAATGTTGGCGTCGCTGAATAGAAATCCCTGATTGTAATTCCGGCTTGCCGGCCCGGTCATGGTTTGCCGGCCCGGAAAATAATTTGCCGCGAAGTCCGCCCAGTAGAAATCCAGCGCGGCTTTGAGCCGGGCCTTCAGGGCGGGGTCGCTCGTGAGATTGTGCGCCAGTGCGAGGCAATCCGCCTGGATCGGCGAATACGTCGGGCTGTCATATTCCGTCACGCCATTGGTCCGGGTGAAGGTCAGCCACATTTCAAAGTTGGCCTTGCCCTCCGCGACCGCTTCCCCATCGCCAATTGCCTGGCCGAGGAGCAGCAGGTTGGCGAGTTTCATCAGGTAGATGTTTGAGTATTTCAACGGCACGTTGTGCCGGCGGATGGCGGTGATCGCGGCGCGGACGTGTGGCGGCGCATCCTGCTTGAAGGCCGCGGACAACTTGTCGCCGTGCCGCAGCAGGAGCGCGCTCACTGGCTGCATGGTAAACTCGATGGCGTTGGCGTCCTTGATTTCCGGGCGACCTTGCTGCCACGGTACGGTGCCATAGCCGGGCGAAGCCGGATCCATGTCCTGCAAACCGAATGCGTGGCGCACGAGCTTCTCGGCGCGCTCCGGCGGTTGACCGAGTTCGAGCCAGCCGAGGGCCGCGGAAGTCAGTTGGCGCACCGAGGGCTGCGGGTTTGGATTGGCAAGGCCGGCTTCAACCTGTCGGCAACCCGCCTCGACGCGCGTGGCGACGACGGCCAGGCGTTCTGCTTCCGGCACGGAACTCCCGCCCTGTGCGATCACGGCGGCGGACAGGAGCAGTATCGGCAGCAAGATGCTCATTTCGGAAAATCCTTCATCCACGCCGTCTGGGGCCAATTGCTGGACGGCGTGTTGGTCTGCGGCGTTCCGGGCGTGCTGCGTCCGAGTTCGATGTAGGAACGCATCCGGCGGCCGAGTTGCTGGATGGTTTCCGGATGGGCCGCCGCGAGGTTGGTTTTCTCCGCCGGATCGGTGGCGAGATCGAACAATTGGAACGGCGGCAAGCCCTCGCAATCCTTGCCCGGTTTGGGAAAGCTCCAGCCGCCCGAGCCGGGACAGAAACAGAGTTTCCATTTGCCCTGTCGAAGGGCGAGCCACCCTTGATCCGATTCATGGACCAGCCCGTCCCGCAGCGGCGACTGCGGTTCCAATCCGTGGAGCAACGGGAGCATGCTGACGCTGTCCTCCCCCGCATCGGCCGGGAGCGGAGAGTCGAGCAAATCCGCGCAAGTCGCGAGGAGGTCCAGTTGACCGATGACTTGCGCGCAGCGCCGACCCGCCGGCGTCTTCCCCGGCCAGCGCGCGATGAAGGGGATGCGATGTCCGCCCTCATAAATATCCGCCTTGTGACCACGATAGCCGGCGCTTGGATCGTGCTGGAATTTCCGCAGTTCCTCGAGGTTCGCCGCCGGCGCGCAGCCGTTGTCGGCGGTGAAAATGACAAGCGTGTTTTTGGCCAACCCGCGGGCCTCGATCGCCGCCAGGACCCGGCCCACGATCGCATCCACTTGCACCGTGAAGTCGCCGTAGGGATTGGTGCGGCTCTTGCCTTGAAACTCGGGCGTGGGCGAGATGGGCGTATGCGGCGCCGTGAGCGCGAAGTAGAGGAAGAACGGCTTGGTGTCGGGCGCGGCGGATTGGGCGGCGATAAAGGTGAGCGCGCGTTCCGTCAAGCGCGGCAGCACGTCCGCATGCTGAAAATCCGGGCTGATGGGACCGCCACGCCACATCGGCGGTTTGGGGCTGTCGCCGATCTTGCCGGTCGGAGTCTGCACCACGCGGTTGTTTTCAAGATAACAGTAGGCTGGCATGTCGAGCGAAGCGCTGATGCCGTAAAAGGAATCAAACCCGTGCGCTACCGGTCCGCCGCCAAAAGGCTTGGAGAAATCAACTTCCTCCAGTCGGGGGCCGGTATGGACCCAGTCCAGCCCCAGGTGCCACTTGCCGACCATGGCGGTTATGTAACCGTGCTCGCGCAGCAACCCGGGTACGGTCAGCCGCCCGGGTTCGATCAACGATGGGTCATAGCCATGCAGCACGCTTTGCTTCAGGCGGCCGCGCCAGGAGTAGCGCCCGGTCAATAGCGCATACCGGCTGGGAGTGCACACAGCCGAGGCGGAATGCGCATCCGTGAACACCATTCCTTCGCGCGCCAGCCGGTCGAGATTAGGGGTCCGCCAGGAGCTGCCGGGATTCAGGCAGGATACGTCTCCGATCCCCATGTCGTCGGCCAGAATGTACACGATGTTCGGGCGGAATGACTTAGGCGAAGCGGCCAAGGCCGGAAGCATCAGGAAGAGCCACAGGAAAACCAACAACCGGGCGCCAACCACGGCAAGAGGGGGATTGATCCGCAGCAATATCATTCGCTGGAGGGTAGCGCTTTGGGAAATTCGATCAACCCTTGGTCCGTTCGCCGCTTCCTTCCCAAGCGTAGACACGAATCTCACTCGGACCACCGCGGGCGCGGATCTCCCCGGATTTTGAAGTGAGCTCCGTAGCCGCGGCGGTTTCATTTTTCAAGAATCCTCTGTCGTCACATCGTTGTCTTGTTTAAGGCCATTTCGGTTGCGGCCTCCTTGCAAGTGGCCAATCCGGGGACTTCATTCCTGCGGCCCTGGCCGCCCGAAACGCAGGCGCGCGATGGAAGCCGGCGGAATGGGCAGTTTCACCCGTGTGCGATTGACCATCCCCGGCACCGCATCCAGCTCAATGCGGGTCAGCGCTTGGGCACGGCCGCCGACACCGGCGACCGCCAAGACAGCCGCCATGAGCGCAAGGTTGAGGCGTTTCATTTCAATGCATGAATGGTGTTGTGAATTTGGCGGTTGATGGGTGCGCCGTCGGCAGCCCGAACCGAAAGGATGATCGCCATGCACCGGGTGGGTTGGATTTCTGGGATTTCGAGTGAAATGGTTTTACCGTCCGGCAGGAGTCGCGCGCTCTTAACTTGAAGTGTTTTTTCGCCCAAGTTCGGCGAGCCGTATCTTTCCGCCCGCGTTAACCCCCAAGACTTAACGGAGTAATTGGAGGCTGCTTGCACGCTGGCGACATCGAGGGCTTCCGTGAAAGTCAATTGTACCCCTTGTGGCGTTGCGTGAATTGAGATCGGCAGGTGATAGGGCTTGCCCGTGTAACGCACCCGGAAGAATCCGCCATCGGCCGTACGGTTGCCCGCCCAACCAAAAAGTCCGCAGGTGTAAAGCTGGCCGTCCTGGGGATGAAATCGCCCGCGCATCGTCCCGGTCGGGAAAAGCGGCAACGGCAGGGCCACCACGCCGCCTTGCAAGTCCTGGCCCACTGTCTCGTTGGGCACGAGAAAAATCTGGCCCGTGCCATACGACAGGTTAAGCAACGATCCCTGCAGCGCGCCCCAACGGCCAAATGGGATGCGGACAATTTCCGCCGGCGAACGATCCATCGGCGGCACGATCCACACCATGGGTTGCTCCATCGCATCATCCGCCGCGCTGTCGGGATGATCGTAAGCCCACATGTAGCCGTAGAATCTTCCCGGGCGCAGCTTTTCAATCCGGTTACCCGGCGTCCAATGACCTTCCTGATCCGTGACAATGCACGTGTCATCGTCATCCACGCACATTCCATTGATCGCACGAAAACCGTGGGCTACGATTTCGGTCTTGCGCCCGTCCGGGCTCACCTTAAGCACCGTGCCGTGCTGCGGCACGACCCCCTTACGACCGTGGCAGGCGCATTTGGCGTAGTAGAAATTCCCAGCCGAGTCAGTCTGTAAGCCGGTGGCGAATTCATGGAAGTGTTCCGTGACTTGGTGATCGTTGTTGAAATTTTGGAGGTAATCAACGGCGCCGTCGCGGTTGCAATCGTTCAGAAGCACGATCTGATCGCGACAGCCCACGTAAATGCGATCACTCACGATTTTCAATCCAAGCGGCTGAAATAATCCGGAGGCCATGCGTTGCCAGCTTAACTTGCCCAGGTTTGCGCCAATGCCCGTCACGCGCCACACATCTCCGTTCCAGGTGCAAACGGCGGCGGATTTGCCGTCCTTGAAGAAATCAAAACCGCTCAGGCGCATCCACGAGCGGCTGGGCATCTGGTCCTCTGTCGGCACAGTGAGTTCGTCCACGGCAAACGGCCCGTCGGCGTTTCCCATTCTTCCCTGCGTTTCGATGGGGGCCGCCGGCGGGGCCGCCAGTTTCTTGCGCGCGAACAGATCCACGGCCGGTTTTGAGGTGACCGCAAAACCATAGACAATGCTGGGATCCACTCCCGGCCCGGGATCGCCCACCAGGACTTTCACCTTCAATGGCGTGCGGGCCGCCGGAATGCGCAGCAAGCTCATTCCCTTTTCGCGCAGGATCGTGGCCGGACTTTGTCCCACCACAAATGCCGGGACCGATTCCGGCGCAAGGCGTGCGAGCAGGTCGTGACTGGATTTGGTGATGTTCAAGGTGCGGGAAAACACGGCAACCCCGCTGCTCGTTTCGAGTCCCGCCAGTTCCAGCACCTCGGCATCGCCAACCGTGTACGTCACGATGGCCTCGTCACCATTCTGCCACAGGCCCTGGTAGTGCGCCCAAGCCCGTGGCAACGGGCCGTAGGGTTGCTGATCTTTGCCCAACAGCCGTGGATCTTCAAAACTCCCAGTCTCAGGATTGGCCCAACCCGGCCCGACCGGATTGATAAAGGCCTTTTGGCCGAGGATGCTCGCGTGGGTTTCATGCGAGCCATCCAATGCGATTCCCTTCCAGTCAATGAACTTGTCGCCCGTCCAACCCGCCGCCCAGCGCAGCGTATCGTGGTCAAACACCATCCATGCGCGGCCACGGGAAACGCCGCCCGGGCCCTTGTCCAGTCGGATGGCAATTCCCTTGTAGGCAAAATTGTTGGTGTCCAACTGATAGGTCCAGAACAGGGACTGACCAAAATCCATCCGCAGATGTTTTGGGCCACGCTCGTAATCCAGCATCTCGGCCGTCTTCTGAAAAGCCCCGTTCACTGCTTTGGGCAAGGTCGCAAGATATTCCGGCGTGACGGCGAAGTATTGCGTCGGGTTGAGCGGCTTGAGGAACATCTCACGCAGAAAATGGATAACGTCGTAGCGCTGTTCCGGCGTCATCCACAACTGCGGCGGCATCTGGTTGGTTCCTGCACCAATGGTTTTGTATATGCTGAACGGATCGCTGCCATTCTTGAATGGCTCCTTCCAAAAGGCACGAGAGGTCGGAAGGGTTCCGGCCTGGTCCGGCGTGCCGTGACAGGTGATGCAAACCGCTGCATAGAGCTTTGCCCCGCGCGCCAGGCTTGGGGCATCCCATTTCTGAATGAACGCCGCATGGTCCACGCCAGCCTCGGCATTTTGCTCCGCGGCTCGAGTGTCGAACCCCACCGGCAGACTGAGGGATAGCAGGGCAAGCCTGAAGCCAAAGGTCATGGGATCGGAAAGCGAGAAATGGATGCTCCGGTCGGGTGCGGCCGGGCCGGATATGGTTTCGAGGCATTCATCGTGGACACGTGAATTCCACGAACGCGCTCTGGCCTGGCCCGACTTCCAGTCGAGTCTCCTCGGGTTTCGGGTAAACGCGATTCGATCGCCATTCCCGAGCCGAGGCGCATTGAATTTTGGGGCGCAGCACCACGCGGGCGATCGCGTTGGGATCAACCACTGCCGGCTGGTCCTTCTGCTTGATGACCCCGGCATTATTGACGAGTTCTACGACCCAGCCCCGGGTCGTGCGGTTGATTTGAAACTGGATCGCGTCGCCGGAAATTTCGATGGGGAGACTTTCCTGAGCCAACCGCGCGAGCCGGGCGTTGGAAATGGCAGCAGGCCGACCGGTGGCGCTGTTGGTCCAGGATTCAAGAACTTCGACGTCGCCTTGCCGGGCCACGCGCTCAAATTCCGCACCCAACGCCATGCGATGACGGGCGGCCATCAACACACGGCTGCCGCGCCGCAGTGACTTTTCCAGTTCGCCAACGAAGGCGGGATCAAACTCCATGTCGCCGGCCAACAGAATGACGGGGTACGTGGGCAGCACTTCCGGCGGTACCGCGGTGGTGAGCACGTCGAAGATTTCGCCGTACGGCGTGGGACGCAGGTAGCTAAGCTCGGGATTGCTGGGGAACGGGTTGGTGTGGATATGATCGCTGCCCGGTAACAGTTGCTGATCGAACAAATCGCGCAACTCGCGATCGCCGGCGGTTGGCTGGAGAATACCCCAGGGCTTGTCCATGTAGCCGTTGTAGCCCGCCAAGTGATCCAGCACCACCGCCACCGGCGTGAATGGGACACCGCGTTCATGCGTTTGCATGAACGTGAAAACCTCCGCCGCCTTGCGCCCGTGCGAGGTCAAAGTCCACGGCGCTTCGGGCTTTTCAAAGAAGGTGGCAATGCTGTTTTCCGGCGTGACCATCGCGGCGCCGGCGAACCAGCCGTGCAGCCACATCCGCTCGTAAAAACTGAGCGAGTGCCCGGCATCCAAACCGCGCGCATCGCGACCCTCCAGGCGCAACGGTCCGCCGCTGGTGACGGCGCCGTGAAGCCACGGGCTGACCTGCACCGACCACGGCTGCTGCCACGCACGCGACGCGCCCCGGGCAAACGCGAGTTTCGATTGCGTGAACGCGATGTTCTCGCCCACTTCCAAACCAATGCAACGCGCTCCCCATTCGCCGGCATAGGCTTCGTAGTGCGAATGACCGGTGACGCTGATGACGCGGCCGAGCAAATCGCGGCTCCGGCTGGTGAAGTATTCTTTGACGACGTCATAACATTCCTTCTTGCTCACGGGTCGGCGGTCGTAGCCGGCCAGTCCCGGCGGCTTCAGCAAATGTTTATAGGCATCGAAATCCTTGCCGAAGTTGTCGCGCCACCAGGACTCCGCGTGGGACAAATTATGGAAGTAGTAACCCCATTCACCTAACTGCACGGCGGTGAAGACGCCCGCGCTGTCCATCGCCGCCAGCGCCAGCTCATGCTCCCGCCCCATCGGACCTCGTCCACCCTTGATCTGCATGTCGCCGCCCGGATAACAGATCACCGGCCAGCCAACGGTAGCCAGGTAATCAAAAATCGGCTGCGTGCTGGGCAGCGGCGTCGGCCCGGGATCAAAGCCATTGCCGAGGTGCTCCGCACGCAGGACGGTGACGAGTTCACGAATTTGCTTCAGGTCGCCCGGCGCTCCGTAAAGCGTGAACACGAAATCCTTTTGTCCGGGCAGCAAGCGTACTTTTTGGGCGCCGCCTGCGAGGGCTTCGAACTCAGGAAACCCGTCTTTCTGAGCAGCGGGCGCGGGCGCGACGCATAGAGCAACCGCAAGGAGGGTCAGCACCGGTTGTTTCATTCTCATTTTGATTTTCGCGACTTGATGCGATGGTTGCGCAAACCGGCGATTCAGAGCCGCCAGGGTCGGGCGAAGATGATCCCGGAAGAATCTCGCCGCGGCAAAGGTTTTTCCGGCCAACGGGGTCTGCCGGGCGTTCTCAACATTTCTCTCCTAGCCACGCCACAGGTCCACCGACCGGCGGACGACCACTTTTGCCCGCGTCTTTTGGGGAAGTCACGTTAACCGGATCCGTTCGCGTTGTGTGACCCAACGCGATGGCATGGCCGCTTGCGCGCCGGGTTTCAATGTAGTCAGAGCCCCGGCGCAGTTAGCCAGCATGACGGCTTCTGGAAACGCAAATCCTTCCGCCAGTCGCGCGGTAAATGTGCCCGCAAACGCGTCCCCGGCCCCAACCGTATCCACCGGTCTGATCCGCAGGGTGGGCACGGCAAAACATTTTTCCGCCGTCAGGCAAAGTGTGGCTTGCGCCCCGCGCGTCACCAGTAGTTGGGCTATCCGTCGCTCCGCCAGCTTGCGCCGCCATGCAACGGTCGCGCGGGCGAGGTTGCCGACCGGGAGACCGAATATCCGCTGCGCCTCAAGCTCGTTGGTGATGACGGTGTGCAGGGTCATCCGGCCCCACGGAAAATCGGATCGTAGCGGCGACGGGTTGAGCACAACGGGCACACCCGCACCATTTGCAATGCGCATGGCCTCCACCACTGCGGCCAACGGCACTTCCAACTGCGCCAGCAACGCGCCGGCGTGCCGGATGATCGCCGACTGGTTTCGCACTGAGACCGCCGTAAGCCGGGCGTTCGCTCCTGCAATGACAACGATGTTGTTTTGCCCCTGCCGATCCACCGCAATGAGCGCTGTGCCGGTTGGCGTGCGCGGGATGCTGCCGATGGCCCGGGTGTTGATCCCTTCACGCACGAGATGTTCGCGATAGGCCGTCCCGTCCGCATCGTCTCCGACGCAACCGATCATTGTCACCGCCGCACCCTGGCGGGCCGCCGCCACGGCCTGGTTGGCACCCTTGCCGCCGAAGCGACGCAACAGATCGCTGGCGGGAACGGTTTCCCCGGCGGCGGGCAATTGCTCGACCTGCGCAATCAGGTCGAGGTTAAGCGAGCCGACCACCACGACACGCGGTGCAGCTGAATGGGCCGGAGATTTCATTTTGGTTTTCACTAAAAGTCCGCTTTGGACTTTTCATTTAGCCATTGATTTCGGGGGCTGGGTGCAAAGTTGCACCAGCGTCTCGCGAACGCGGACGAGTTGCGTTGCGTCGAGTTTGAGGAAGCGGTCACGACCGTTTGCCTGCGGGGCAAATCGCGTGAACCCGTCACCTTCCACCGTGACCGTGCCCGCGGTGGACAGGCCAAAGAAACCCCGATCCGGCTGGACGGCATACAGCGCGCTGGTCAGATCCCAGGTCGGCCGTTCATGTGGCGTCGGGTAGTAAAGCTGGTACGCCTCGGCGAGCGGATGATGAGGCACAAATCGGTAATCGCGCTCGATGCTAGCGGCGGGGTAGGGCAACGCGATGCCGATTTCAAAACCACTCCAGACGATGGGCGTGGGCCAATCGCGCGCGAGTTTTTGCGCAGCCGGAATATCTTTGTACACGTTGAATTCGGTAAAATGATTGTTGTCATCAATGGTCTGAAACGCGCCGGCCATGACGGACAGCAATTTCACTTTTTGCTTTATCAAGTCCCGCCCCTTCAATGGGGAAAGATCGTCGGCTGGAGTATCAAGCAGCGCGGCAAAATTGGAAAAGTAACCCACCTGCACCATCACAACGCCGCCGTCCGGTTGCGCGACGAGCAATTGTCGGAGCAGGCGCAACGCATCGGGCCCGTCACTGCTGCGCTTCAGGTCATGCGGATACCGCACGCGCTCGCTGTCGCGCGCATCCGCCAGCAATAGAAACTTGCTGGCATCCGGCTCCAGTTTGGCGCGGATAAAACCAATGGGCAGATTGGGCCGGCCATAAAAAGTGTTTACGGCATCCACATATGGACCGGCCAGTTCGTCGCTGCGCGTAATGGTGACGCCGAGCAATTCGCACGCACCACGATCCGCCAGCGCGTGCAGCAGGCCGAGCGCGAGCGCGTCGTCCACGTCGTTGCCGATATCCGTGTCGAAAATTATTTTGACCGGCGGCGGCCCGGACGGGCTGTCCGCGGCCAGCGCGGAAAGAGTGATGCCCAGGGCGGCAATGACGGCGAGGCGGAGCAAATCCATTTTGGTCTGATTCATAGTTTTTTGGTTTTTGGTTTTGGTGATCAATGGCTCACGGCACCAGCCGCAGTTGCATTTGAATCAATTGCCGCCGGTAATCCATCCATTTCTGGTAATCCGGGGTATAGGGTCGGACGTGACGGCTGATGTCCGTGACGGTTTCCTGTCCATCAGTCACAAAATTCACCGTTTGGTCAACCAGACGGAGCGCGGCTTTTCGCGCCGGGAATTCCGAAGCCGAGGCCGTTTTGCGCACGAGCCAGAGCAGCTCGAAATCCTGGATGCCCGCGCGCGACGCCTCCCAACGCTTGGTTGTCACCGGCCCTTTGGCCGTCGGATAAACGGTGCCGTATTCGGTGCCGCCGGCGGGCTTGTCCGACCAATACTCACTCGAACTGTAAACCCAGTAGCCACCGCCGGTCATGCCCTGGCGAAACGCAACCCACGGCTTCAAGCGGTAGAACCCCAGCGGATCGAGCTCGCGCTGATCGCCGGGAGCCTCGTAGTGCCAGTAATGTTTGGCGCGTTGAAAGAGCCGCGTCAGTTCGACCGGTTGTTCCCGCACCAGATGCAGATCGGGCGCCCAGACATCAATCAAATCCTGGATGGGCCGTAGGAGTGCGGCGCGCGCCCCGCCGGCTGGATTGGCGTAGAGTTGCATTTGCGGATCGGCGGCCTTGAACTGTTTCACCATTGCTACGTAGGCATCGAAGTTGGCGTCATGCCCCATCAAACCCGGTTCGTCCTGCAGATAAATCGCGTAGTCGTTGTATTCGCATCCCAGCGACCGCATATGGTCGGCATACCAACGGAGCGCCCGGGCAAAGGTCTGCTCGTGCAACCCGGCGCTGGGTTGCGCGGCGGTGGGCCAGGACACCGAGATCGGTCCAGAAATCAGGAAGAACGCCCGGCCGCGAAGTTTGCGGATCAGCCTGTCCGGCGCCTCGGTGTTGGGGGTTCCCAGGTTTCCTTGCGCATCCACGGGGATGGAAACCGAGGGAATGACAAAGACGTTCATGCCATGCTCCAGCGCATCCTTCATCGTCGCGGCTTGGAGTGCTTCGTCGGTGATGGAGTTCAGATAAAGCCAATTGCACTCGCGGTAGTTAAACTTCTCCGGCAATCGCACCGCCGAGACTTCCATTGTCACGGGGATTTCCGCCGGTGACTCTTTCGCTGCCAGGTCACCGATTTTCAGGGTGGCCCGATGTGTGCCGGCGGTCAGCGCGTGGCTACGGAACGTCAGCCAAAGTTTGCGGGTTTCACCCGCTTCGAGTTTCACCGTCTGGCTTTCGCTCAGCAATGGCAACGGATCTTCGGTCAGCGGGCCGGTGCCGTCCGGTCGCACGCTGAGGACCTCCCGGAATTCAAGCACCGACGTCGCCGCCACTTGATTTGTGCCGGTTTGGAAGGGGCCGCACGCCAGCCGGAAGGTCGCGGGGTTGGTTTTGAGATTGGTCAAAGCGATCGCCGCCGATTCGTAGCTGTTACCGAGCGTGCTGACAGTAATGGAGTTCGCCGGCCCAGTTGCGCTGCGGAAGAAGGCCGTGGCGTCGAAGTTATCCCACGGATTGGTCAGTTGATTAACCAGCACGCCGCCGGCGAGGTTCCGACTATGGCAAAAGCGGATCAGGGCGAGGGAATACTCATACCGCTGCCGAAGCGCATCGAAGGCTGCGGCGTTCCCGCTGCGACGAGCTTGCTCGAAGTGCAGCGCAGCGGACGCCCGAAAGTGCGCCGCCAGAGCCTTCATGGCCGAGGTTTCCTTGCCAAGACGTTCCAGTTCGATACCGACCTGATCCAGCCGTGTGGCATCCGCTCGGTAGTCCGCGTCGAGATGATAGAGATAACAGTCGGATCGCAGGACGGCGTTGCGTTTGGTGGCGTGCCATTGGAGCGTCACATTGTAATCGCCCGGCACGAGTGTGGTGAACGTCGCCGTCGTTTCGTTTCGACCCGGTGCTAGGCGGATCAAATCAACGTGCGTGCTCTGGTCGGGGGCCAGGACCTTCACGTTGAGCAGGCCCGCACCGGCAATGCTTGGCGGCAGTGGTAACGAATTGCTTCCGGCAAGCGCCGTCCGCCGGGTTGCGGCTATGCCGAGTTTTGCTTCGGTGGTGCGAGCTTTCATCGGATTGGATTTGGCGGATGGGACAAACCCGGAATTCGCGAGATCATTCCGGATGCCGGGCCAGAGCATCTTTGCCCCATTCGCAGCCTGTTCCGGCCGGTAACAAAGCAACTGGCCGCCCGTGGACAAGGCCAGCAAGCTGACATCGGATCGCCCGGCAAAGCGGCACAACAAGGGAGATGAGCCACCGCCACCGGGGAGCGCAATCGCTTCCCGGATTTGCCCGTTGGCATCCAGTGCGTAGAGCGCATTCCCATCACTGCCGGCGCCGCGCACGATGGCAAAAATTGTGGCGGCGCCATGACCTCCCAGATCAGCGACGGCGGGCGCAAAATAGATTCCCCGCCCCGACAATTGGGTGGACCAGTGCTGGCGCCCGTTGGCCTTCAGACAAAAGAGGGTGCTGTTCTTGTCGCCAAACAAAATCTCGTCGCTTCCGTTGCCATCCAAGTCCGCTAGCACCGTCGAGCGATACGACTGTAAGATGGAGGGCGCTTGCCACAAGCGCCTGCCGGTTCGGGCGTCGAGCGCGAACAGGCCGGGGTGGATATTGTTAAACGCAGTCGGGAAATAGACTTCATATCCGCCATTCTTGTCCGCGTCCGCGATCAACGGCAGCGCCCGCCCGAAACAGGCGTTCAGCGTCGTGGACCAGACGACTTCGCCCGAGGCGTTCAGGCAGTAAACCTCGCCCGCCTCAGTACCAAAAATGATCTCGGGCTTGCCGTCGCCCGTGACATCACCCACGGCGGGCACGCCGACGCGATACTGGGTGGCCGTGATTTCCAACCGCAAATGCCCGGTCGCATCAAGCGCCTGGAGATGCCCGTAGCTGTCCGTCACGAGGACTTCCTGTTTCCCGTCGCCATCCAAGTCAGCCAGAACGGGCAGACGAAATTCACCTGACCTGACTGCGCGCGGGAATTTCCACCGGCGTTCGCCCCGTTCGTCGAAGCAATAAACCGAACCCCGCACATCCACCGCGACGATGGAAGCAAAGCCCTGGCCCAAGAGGTCACCGGCCACGACCGGTGTTTCGCACGGCATATCCAGCGCCAGGGTCAGGACTTTTTCGCCCGCCGGACTGATCAGAACCACTTTGCCGGCGTGCAAAGTGACGAGGATGC
>JADLHS010000409.1 GCA_020848635.1 Limisphaerales bacterium | reverse complement strand
GCGTCGTGCGCGCAACCCGCCGAGTTACTCGATCTTTATCCCACGCTCGTCGAACTGTGCGGCCTGCCGCCGAAAGCCGGACTGGAAGGCCACAGCCTCGTACCGCAGTTGAAGCAAGCAAACACTCCGCGCCGCTGGCCCGCGATCACCACGCATAACGTCGGCAACCATGCCATCCGCTCCGAGCACTGGCGTTACATCCGCTACGCCGATGGTTCGGAGGAACTCTACGATCTGCGCGCCGACCCCAACGAATGGACCAACCTGGCGACCGACCCAAAGTATGCCAGCGTGATTCGTGAACACGCGCAGTGGCTGCCGAAAGTCAACGCGCCGCCCGTGCCCGGGAGCGCGCACCGGATTCTGATCCAGGAGCAGGGCCAATGGTTGTGGGAAGGCAAACCCATAATCCCAGAGGAGAAAGAGGAGTGAGCCTTGAAACCGGGATGGCGAATAGTCGCCCAGCGTTGAGGGCGCGAGGGGAAACGACGCTGCCGGTAACCGGGCGGACCGCCGTTGCCAGCCCCCGGACGAACGAGTAGCCTCCGGTCGCATGGTGCGACTGGTTCTCTTCGACATTGACGGCACGCTCGTTCACACGGGCGGGGCTGGGATCAAGGCGTTTGCCCGCGTCTTCGCCACCGAATTCAACCTTACCCATGGCGTCGAGCGGATCAAATTCGCCGGGCGAACGGACGTAAATATCGTCCGCGAATTCTTTTTTCTCCACGGGATTTCGGCCAGCGCGGAGAATTTCCGCCGGTTTTTCGAGCGTTATGTTTTCTGGCTCGATCAAATCCTCGCCGAGAGCCAGACCGAAGCCTGTCCGGGCGTGGGCCAAATTCTCCGCGCCTTACGCGCCCTGCCCCAGCCACCCCTGATCGGCCTGCTCACCGGCAACATCCAGCTCGGGGCGGAGATCAAGCTGCGCCATTTCGACCTGTGGCGGGAATTCGAACTGGGCGCGTTTGCGGACGATCATGAAGAGCGCGACCAGATCGCGCACGCCGCGCGCCACCGCGCCAGCCGGGTGCTGAAACGGGAACTGCGCGGCGAAGAAATCGTGGTCATCGGCGACACGCCGCTGGACATCCGGTGTGGCCGGGCCATCGGCGCCAAAGTTCTGGCCGTGGCCACGGGGGGCGCGACGCTTGACGAACTACGCCCGCATAAGGCGGACTGGCTCGTGGAAAACTTGGAAGCGGTCACCGCGCGGGATCTTTGCGCGTGAAACGCGACCGGGTTTGACTCGGCGCCAGGCGATCAGTGCCGATGCGCCTTGCCCGTGCCGCACATGCCGCAGGAACTCGGCATCCCGGAACAACTCGGCGGGGCTCCGCTGCCACCCGCACTGGCGGATGCGAACGTGGAAAACTTTTTCGCAAGCTTCGTCGAACCGCAGCGGGGACACTTCGTTCCTTCCCAATGGCTCGAGCGAACCAGGATTTCGCTGTCCTGCTCGCATTTCTCGCAATGAAACTCGTAGATCGGCATGGCCGCAGAGTAGCCGACGACGCCGCGCTCCTCAAGCCCGGACACGTGAGGGACGGCAACTGGTTGATTCCCGTTGGGGGTTTTTGCTTTCCAGCATTGCCAATCCCCCCAACTTCCAGTTTAACATGGCGGACATGCCAACGGTTGCAGAACAACTCCGCACGGCGCGCGAAGCCCGCCAACTCTCGGTCATCGAAGTCGCGGAGATCACCAAGATCCGCACGGACCATATTCGGGCCCTCGAAGAAGGCAATTTCGACGTGTTCGTCGCGCCGGTTTACATCCGCGGTTTTACGCGCACCTACGCCACATTGTTGAAGCTGAACGTGCCGGAAATCATTCAGGCGCTGACAGCCGAGCTCGGCCAGACGGAAAAATTTGCCGAGCCTCCGCCCCTTTCCAAGGAGGGGAAAGGCGCCCTCGATTTCATGATGCTCCAGTTGTCCAAGGTGGATTGGCGAAAGGGGGCGGTCGTGCTGGGCGCTGCCGCCCTGATCGGGATCCTGGTTCTGGCCATTTGGCTATGGCGGCGGCAGCGCAACGCCGATCCATCGGCTGGTCTGCCGCCGGCGGTCTATCAACCCGCCCGCCGACCCGCCGGGGAAACCTTGCCGTTGCCGACCCCCACGCCGCGCCGGTAGCGGGCGAAAAACCTTCCGAAACAAGGGAGGCATCGCAGAACTCCCGTCCGATGCGCGCCCGGGCACGAGCAGCGTCAACGCGATGCCGAGGGATGACCGGTTTCAACCGCCAGCTAAACATCCCGGAGATACAGGTGCCGGTTGCGCCACAAATACAAAATCCCTGACGTTGTTGTCAGTATTAACGTCACCCACAACGCGAGCATCACGAACCACGGCCCCCACGGGAGCAGCGCCGCCTTGAGCCAGGGCCACCACTCGACGCTCGCATCCATCACCAACAACGCGATGATCGCGACCATTTGTGAAATCGTCTTGTGTTTCCCGTAGCGCTCGGCGGCAAGAACGACATTCTTCGACGCGGCGAGCAGCCGCAATCCGGTGATTGCCAGTTCGCGCGCGACGATAATGACCACCATCCAGGCGTGAACTTTGGGCGAGAACGAAAATGCGCCAAGGTGCAGCACGGGTGGTGGCGTCAACACATGGCGCTCGATCAAGGCGATAAACGCCGAGCAGGTCATGATCTTGTCCGCAAGCGGATCCATGAGGATGCCAAAATTGGTGATGAGTTTGCGCTGCCGCGCAATCTTGCCGTCGAGATAGTCCGTGATGCCGGCCAGGCTGAAGAAAACCAGCGCCAGGGTGTCGTTCACGGGCGAACGCGAAAACATGGCCCAGAGAAACGCGGCGGTGAGCACGAACCGCGAGACGGTGAGTTTGTTTGGGAGATTCATGCCGGCTCCGCCATCAAGTCGTAGTCCGTGTGGCCGACAACTTTCACGCGGGCAAATTCACCGATCGGTAATTTGCCGCGCACATACACGCGCCCGTCAATGTCCGGGGCATCCGCCGCGCCGCGGGCGATTAAATAGTTGCGGGCGGAGAATTGGGAGTTGCGGGCTTCAGTGTCCCGCATCAAACCATGTTCCCAGGAACTCACATTTGCGGCCTGCAATTGTTTTGCGCTGGCGGCACCCTCCACCAACACCTTGAGCGTGCGCCCCATGAATGATTCGGATACGGCCACGGCGACTTCGTGCTGCGCCGCCATGGCGAGCTCGCGCCGGCGTTGCTTCACCTTTTCGGAAAGCTGTCCGCTCATCGCGCCCGCGCGGGTCGCATCCTCCTGCGAATAGGCGAAAATGCCGAGCCGCTCGAACTTCGCCGTGCGAATAAAACCGAGGAGACTGTTGAAACACGCCTCCGTTTCACCCGGAAATCCCACGATGAAGGTCGTCCGCAGCGTAATGCCCGGCACCCCGGCACGGATGCGCTCGATCAGGTCCTCGATGTATTGCCGCGACGTCTCGCGCCGCATTCGCTCCAGCATGTTTTCGTGAATGTGCTGCAGCGGGATGTCCACGTAGCGGGCCACCTTGGAACATTCGGCGAGGGTTTGAATCAATTCGTCGGTCCAGTGCGCCGGGTGCGTATAGAGCAGGCGAATCCAGAAATCACCCGGCAGCGAATTCAGTTCTCGCAGCAGCGTGCAAATCGTCGTGGCATTTGTGGCCAGCGATTTTGTCGCAGCGGCGAACTTCGCCGGCGACGAAATCGCACGCGTATGATTCGCCCGCAGGTCCAGGCCGTAGTAGGTAGAATCCTGCGAAATGAGATTCAACTCCTTGACGCCATCGGCCAACAGGGCTTTGGCCTCGGCGACCAGATCGTTTTGTGTCCGGCTGCGATGCGTGCCCCGCATCCGGGGAATGATGCAAAAGCTGCAGGGATGGTTGCAGCCCTCGGCGATCTTGACGTAAGCGAAGTGGCGCGGCGTGAGCCGAAAACGCGGGGTGGCGTAGTCGGGGATGTAGTCGGGGCGGGCGGTGATGTCGAGCAGGGGCGCGTTTAACGGGGGAATAATGGGCGCAACCACTGTCCGGGTCTTCCCAAACTTCTCCGTGCCCCGCACGCCTTCGGATGCCTTATGGTCATCCGGCAAGTTGCCCTGGTCCAACTTCGCCAACCGGGCAGAAATATTCTTACTCCTGGCTTTGACCCTCGACCCTTGACCCTCGGCCAGCTTGGCTGTCCGCCGTGCCAACGCCTGTCGCACGATGTCGGCGACTTGGGCAACTTGATCAATGCCCATGAACGCGTCCACTTCCGGGAAGAGTTTTGGAAGTTCTTCGCGGAAGCGCTGGGACAGACAGCCGGAAACGACCAGGCCCTGACCGCGCTGGTTGGCCTCGCGCACCGCGGCGGATTCAAGAATGGTGTCCACGCTTTCCTCCTGCGCTGAGTCAATGAACGAACAGGTGTTGACGATGACCACATCGGCCCGCGCCGGGTCGTTGGTAATCTCAACCCCGTCCTTGAGCAGCGAGCCCAGCATGATTTCGGCGTCCACCAGATTCTTGGCGCAACCGAGGGAAATCAGCCCCACCCGCAAGGGAAGGTCTTTGGCAGTTGTTTTTGACACTGGCCGGGCACCCTACGCAAAGCGAGCGAGCGAGGCAACCTCGCGCTGCGGTTCACTTGCCCGGCGGAACTGCGGGCGCATTCGTACCGCCAGCCGGCGCATTCGTGCCCGCGGCGGGCAGGGCGATTTCGGGTGGCAGCCGCAGTTGCGTCCGCAAGATGGCGCGCATCTCGAACGGCAGCGAAGCGGTGGTCGGATCCAGCAGCCGTTCACGCACTTCCTTCTCAGTCTCCTCCACCGGCGGCAGGCCGATGCGATCTTCGTTGCCCTTGATGTTGCTCATGTACGAATCCCGCAACATCCGGGCCTTGAGTCGGTAGCCGGCGGAGCGTTCAGGCTGACCCAGGACTAAATCAACAAAACCACGGATCAACATGCCTTCGATGGCGGCTTTCACGCGATCCCGCGAAGTTTCGCCCAAATCCTCCACAATCCGCGCCACGGCGTATTCGTTGAGGGTAAGATTGCGCGGAAACGAGTTCGTGTTGCCATCAATCAGGAATTTTTCGGGATACTTTTCGCCGAGATATTTGTACCACTGCGCCGAATCCGCCAGGCGGTTGTTTTCATAGAGAAAATAGACCGCGTCGCGCAGAAAATTCCGGTGCGCCTTCTCGATATGGTCGCGATTCGGGGCGTCCTCCTGCATCGCCTGTTCGTAGGCCGCGCTGACTTTGGGAATGATGTCGAGGTTGGGACCAAACTCGAATGACTTGGCGAAGGGATTCGCCGCGAGGCGACCGCGCTGGAAACTCAGTTGCATGGACTGGTAGATGGCGCGGCGCAACTGGATCAAGTCGTCCGGTTTTATTTTTGTCGGATGCTCCCGCGCCTTCTCCAATCCGAGCGCACCCCAGTAGATGGCGTGCGATTCGGGCAGCCGCCATTCCAGCGGCCCGTAGCGCTCGTCCACCACCTTCATGAACTTCGGATCCATCTTGTATTTATTGGTCAGCAACTGGAAACGCTGCCGCGCGTCGTCGGTCGGCGCATTGATTAATTCATCCAGGTCGGGAGTTTTATCGGCGAAGACCTTAGACATCTCCTTCAACCACTCCTGCTTGTAGCGCATGTTCGCGTCGTCAAGGTTGGCCCCCATCTTGTGTTGGAAGAACCACGCCAGCTCGCGATAGATGAGCGTCTCGTTCGGGTTAAATCGCAGGCCATCGTCCCGCAACAGCGCAATGCCGCGCTGGACCCAGCGCCAGCGATCATCGAAATCCTTGAACTTGACCGAAATGTTGTAGGCCATGTTCCAGGCTTGCACCAGCCAGACCTGGACGAAATGCGGTTCGAGCTTGGTGATCCAATCCGCCAGTTGCGCCATTTCGAAAAACTTGTCCTCGTCCTGCAAATCGTTGGCGCGAATCCAGAGGGCATTGGCGATGAGGCCGCGAAAGCCGCCCAACGCCACGGTCGTGAACGCCAGCACCGGCGGTGCGTTTTCCAGCGGGTCGATGCGGGTCAGGCCCAGGCGCTCACGATCGACGTTCAACCCCCGTTGCACCCGCGAAACGCCGAAGAGCAGAACGGCGGCGAGCAGCAGCAAGAGAATTTTTTTCAGACGCGGGTTCATTGCGTTCCCTGGGCCGTGGCCAGCTCGCGGCGGCTGAACGACCAGATGCCAACCATGGCGATGATTCCGCCGAGCAGCAGCACAATCTGACCGAAGGCCTTGCCCAGTTCCGTCCACGTAATGCTCCGACCCGAGCTCAGCGAATCAATGGGCGAAAAATCCTTGGCCAGATTGATGATCCGCAGGGCGGCGCGGAAAAACGGAATAGCCACCGCGTCCACGGGCGATCGGCCAATTTGTCCCGTTTCCTCGTCCTGGCCCATGACCGTGCCCTGTTCCACGGCGCTCGCCAAAGTGCCGGTGGAGAGCGACATCATCAGCACCGCCAGCGTCGCAAAGGCCGCCACGGGAAAGGACAGAAAGCTGGCCGCAGCCAAACCGAGCGTTGTTAGTAAGATCATCCAGCAGAAAATAATGCCCAACCCACGGGCGAAGTTCAGTCCGAAGCCGCCCTCGCGATATAACACCTCCATCCCGTCGTCGAGCGGGAAGAGCAGAGCGGTGTTGTTCGGATTGACGAACAGGATCGTCAGCACCCCCTGCTCGTCGAAGAGATTGGCGGGGATCTGGAATTCATGAAACGTGTCCGGGGCCAGGCTCATCGGAACTTCGGTGCGCCATAGCTTTGTCTTTTCGGGGACCCCTACCATCCATAGCGCGTCGAAGGTGCCGGACGGACTCTTCTCGGCTGCGTTGAACTTTACACGGAGATACAAAGGTTGATCGCGGAGATAGTACTTGGCAAAGCCCAAATCAATCTGCCAGGGCCGCGTGTAACCTGGCGGCACGACCTGGAGCTCGGCTTTGAGTGCCTCCAGAATCTGCCGGCGCATGGCCGCCACGTCCAGCTTCGCCCCCATTGCCTTCGCCAGCGCTTCGTCGAGCCGGCGGCTGGCTTCCGCTTCCAAATCCTTCTCGTGCGTCGGCTCCCGCGCCGACCCCCGCGCCACCAGCACTTCATTGCGCAAAATCTTCTGCTCCGCTTCCGGCAGCTTCGTAGCGCGCCATTGCAGCAGGCCGTAAACACTAAAACCGGAGATCGCTAGCAAGGCCGCGTTCAGCGTTACGATGCCCAGCCATTTGCCCAGCCAGATCTGCCAGCGGGCGACCGGCTTCACCGCGATCATCTGGATCTGACATTCCTCAATGTCCCGCGCCAATGTGCCGCACGCGAGCCAGAGCGTGGACAAGCCCAACAATGCCGTAATTGTGCTCAACGTGTAGGCGAGCAGAATCTGCGTGAACCCGCGCGCCGTGCCGTCGTCCTTGATTAAAATCGGCAAACCCACCACGGTCGCGAGCAACAGCACCGCCACGACAATAAAGAGCCGAAAGCGAAAGGCGGCTTTCCAGGTCAACCAGGTGATGGCGAGCAGGCTTTGCATCAATCTTTTTTCGTGACCACCGACGTGAGGAGATTCAAAATATTTTTTGTAAATTGGGAATTGGTCATCGGCCTTTGTGGTTCGAGCCCCAGGTCAGCGGCTACTTTTTCTTGCCCAGCAGCGCCGCGAGTTTCTCGTCCGCTTTCGACAAATCTTCCGGCTTCGATGCGGGCATCACCGGCTGGTTGGGAGGCGGCGATGGTTCGGCGGCCTTCGTCATGGCTTCGAGCTTTTTTTCATCCACGGCCGGTTTGACGGCTTCAACCGGAGCGACCGCCGCAGGCACCGGTTGTGACAAGGTGAGCCGCTCCCAAACCTTTTCCGCAGTTGGCTGTGCTTCCGCGTCGCCCCGCAAGTAGGCCGCCACCCGCGCGCCGGACTGCGCGCCGCTGGTTTCCGCGGCGGCTTGC
>JADLHS010000408.1 GCA_020848635.1 Limisphaerales bacterium | reverse complement strand
TGCACGCCAGCGCCGTGCGCTTCAACTGGCGCGGGGCACCCGTGGAATTTCGCTGTGAACCGGAAAAGTGGTTCTTGGAGTTTTTGGCTTTGAATCACCGGGGTGCCTAAATCGGCGGCCGGCCCGGGGCCAACTTGGTCATTTCCCGCCGGAGTGCGCCCGTTGACACTCGGGGCGCGAACGATATACTGGGCGGCCTTTTATGAACAAAGAACCGCATGTGGCCGTGGTCGGTGCGACGGGCGCCGTCGGCATCGAAATGATCAAGACCCTCCAGAAGCGCAATTTCCCGGTCGGGAAACTGACGTTGCTCGCGTCCGCCCGCTCCGTGGGCAAGAAATTGAAATTTCGCGGTGGGGACGTGACCGTCACGGAACTCACGAAGGATTCGTTCGCGGGGATTGACATCGCGCTGTTCAGCGCGGGCGGGAACATCTCGAAGGAGTTCGCGCCCCTGGCGGCCAAGGCGGGGTGCGTGGTCGTGGACAACTCCAGCGCCTTCCGCATGGACGATTCAGTGCCCCTCGTGGTGCCGGAAATCAACGCGGTGGATGTGAAGCAGCATCAAGGCATCATCGCCAACCCCAACTGCACCACGGCCATTACGCTCATGGCGCTGTACCCGTTGCATCAGGCCTTCGGCGTAAAGCGGATTTTCGCCTCGAGCTACCAAGCCGTCTCCGGCACCGGCGCCAAGGCGATTGAAGAACTCGAACGCCAGGTGGGACAAATCGTCGGCAAGCAGCCCGTGACGAAGGAAGTTTATCCCCACCAGATCGCCTTCAACGTGTTGCCGCAGGTGGATTCCTTCCTGCCGACCGGCTACACCCAGGAAGAGATGAAGATGGAGAACGAGGGACGTAAGATCATGCACCATCCGGCATTCCGGGCGAGCGTGACCTGCGTCCGGGTGCCCGTGTATCGCTCCCACTCGGTGGCGGTGAGCGCGGAGTTCGAGAAACCGGTGAGCGTGGAAGCTGCGCGTGCCGTTCTCAAAAAGGCTCCCGGCCTTGACCTCGTGGACGAACCGGAGAACAAGCGTTATCCGATGCCGCTGTTCACCTCCGAGAAATACAACTGCGAAGTGGGCCGCATCCGTCTGGACTGCGCGCTGGACAATGGCCTGTGTTTCTGGGTCTGCGGCGATCAATTGCTCAAAGGGGCGGCGCTCAACGCCGTCCAGATTGCCGAGGAGTTGGTGAAGTAGTTTCACGAGCATCCGCGCGGTAAGAACCGCTGTCGCGGCTCGTGCAAAGATGATGCGAGCCGAAGGTGTGGCCGACTGGGCCTCCGCGTTGAGACTTCGCACCCCGGACGTCGGCACTTCACTTGAACGGCAGCAAGCTTGCCAGCAGCAGCGTCTCCAGCAGACCCGCCACGGACATCGCAAACGCCAGCACGGTCCAGGTCCGGAGGGTTTCGCGCTCGGTGAAACCGCTGAGCCGGCCGATCACCCAGAACCCGCTGTCGTTCATCCACGATAATCCCAGCGCGCCAAAGCCAATCGCGAGAAACAAATACATCGGGTGATACGGGAGTTCCGCGCCCGAAGTGACACCCACCATCATCGCCGCCGTCGTCAACATGGAAACCGTGGCGGAGCCTTGGGCGAACTTCATCAGCACCGCCACCGCCCAGGCCAGGAAGATCAGATTCAGGTCGCGGCCCATCGCGAAGTGGCGAATCGCTTCGCCCACGCCCGCGTGCTTGAGCATGCCGCCAAACGCGCCGCCGGCACTGGTGATCAGGATGATCACGCCCGCCGTTTCCAGCGCCGGCCCCAGCAGCGTGCCGAGTGCCGCCAGCGTCAGTTTGCGGTGGCGGACCACAAGTGACATCGCCAGCAAGGCCCCAAGCAGCAAGGCGATGTTGCGGTTGCCAATGAATTCAATCAGCGGATAAGCGAACCCCACGCGGGCCGCGCCGCCGAACGCGGCCAGGAAGGAGGCCGCGGAAATCAGAACAATGGGCAACAGCACCGGCAGGATGGAAGCAGCGAACGATGGCAGTTCGGTTTCAGGTTGGTTCGAGATGCATTGCAGTTCGGCGAGCGACAGGCCCGCCGTTTCCCGCAACGGCAAATCACACCGCCGGTTGAGCCATTTGGACACCTGCCAGCCAAACATCACGGGTGGAATGGAAGCCAGCGCGCCCACGATGACGGACCAACCCAGATCCAGTTTCAACACCTCCGCCATTGCGAGCGGTCCCGGGTGCGGCGCCACGAGCGAATGGGTCACCCCGCCGGCGGTACAGATCGCCAGCACAAACAGCGTGTAGTCTTTGCCCGTTCGCAATCGCAATGCCCGCGCCAGCGGAATGAGCAACATGAAGAACGTGTCGAAGAAAATGGGCAGCCCGAGCAGAAAACCGCCCGTCACCAGTGCCAGACCCGCGCGGCGCTCGCCGAACGCGGCAATGAACCGGCGCACCACCTTGTCCGCCGCGCCGCTCTCCATGATGCACCCCCCGATGATCGAGGCGAGGGCGATGACGACGCCCACCTTGCCGCAGACGGTGCCAAACTCCAAGGTGGTTATCTCGACCGCTTGAATCCAGTGGCTCCTGGCTGGCTCCCCGGGCAGACTGCCGCGCGGCGCCAGCAGGCCGGCCAGAATGGCAACGCCGATTAGTGCCAGGAACGCATGGACCCGCAACTTCGTGATCAGCGCGATGATCGTTACCACACAGAGCAACAGAATGACGAACGGCCAGAGGGGTGAAGTGTTCACGGCGGAATCCGGTTGTGGTGGTGCATTTGGCTGGACCGGAGTCTAAGGAAGTATGCCCACTAGGCAATTTCAAACTCCGGATCGGGCTTTCGCATAAAACCGTTGTAGGAGACGACGTGAGGAGGCCCAACTTCTTTAATAATGAGACTCGTCACCTCGTCTCCTACAAAAATCTCGTGAGTGACGATCCCAACAAATCGGAAGACGAAGAATTGTTGCCAGACGAACGCCCCCGCCGCCGCAAATGCGACGAACCCCTCACCCCGTCCCTTTCCACATCGGATGGGGAGAGGGTGGCTGACGAGCCGGGTGAGGGGTCCGATATTTCTGACGACTTTCAACTTCAACCCTCAACCGCTGCCGATTCACCGCGCCGCAAATCCCGAGGCAAACAGGGACGCGATCCGGTGTGCAGCAAATATCGTATGGCCTGGGTAATGGTGTTCTTTGATCTTCCAGTTGGGACACCAGAAGAACGACGCGACGCGTCCAACTTCCGCAGAGACCTCATGAAGGATGGCTACATGATGGTCCAGTCTAGCGTCTATGCGCGCCCGTGTGGTTCAGCAGATCGGGTAGATACGCAAGTGCGACGGTTACGCGGGAAAATTCCGGCTCAGGGGGAAGTCCGGGGATTACTTATAACCGATGTTCAATGGGGAAGAATGATTGTGGTGCGAAGTGCGAAAAAGGAAAACCCGGAAGACATGCCAGAACAAATGATGTTCTTCTAAGCTAAAAAAGAGAACGGCACTGACTTTCATCAGTGCCGTTCAAGACCTCGTTGCCTGCGGGTGATAAACAGTGCCGCAGGTTGGTCAACATATTTTCAATTTCCCACACCGCCCATCAAAAAACCAT
>JADLHS010000407.1 GCA_020848635.1 Limisphaerales bacterium | reverse complement strand
TTTGGTCGAAGAATGGTTTGGCGGCCCCGGAACGTAGCGGCGGGAGTCTCCATCTGCCATAGCGCCGGTGCGTCCCGCCCGGCGGGAAGAACCCCCGCAACGCAGTGCCCGTTGAAATATTCACATTTTCCCGTTGTTAGAAGGCGCATTCTGGCCGGCAAGACACGGTTCTCGACGGCGGGCGGAGACGCCCGCCGCGACGGCGTTCAGCGGCGCTTACAATTTCGCCGCAATGAACTTCTCCAGCTTCATAGCGTCGGCGTTGAATTGGCGAATGCCGTCGGAGGTCTTCTCCGTGGCCATCTGGTTCTCGTTCAGAAGCCAGCGGAATTGCTTCTCGTCGAGCGCGAGTTTTCCGATCGGACTTTCCTTCGCGCGGTCGGGGCTCAGTTTGCGTTGCAGTGGGGCGGTACTGCTTTTCAATTCTCCAAGGAGTTGTGGACTGATGGTCAGCAGATCGCAGCCGGCAAGTTCCTGGATTTCGCCCACGTTGCGGAAGCTCGCGCCCATGACTTCGGTCGCGTGTCCAAACTTTTTGTAGTAGGCGTAAATCTCCTTTACGGACAGGACACCGGGGTCCTCGGCGGGTGCATAGTCCTTGCCGGTGGACTTTTTGTGCCAGTCGAGAATGCGGCCCACAAACGGCGAGATCAATTTCGCCTTTGCTTCGGCGCAAGCTACGGCTTGGGCAAGCGAGAAGAGCAGGGTGAGGTTGCAGTTGATGCCCTCCCGCTGTAGGGCTTCGCACGCTCGGATGCCTTCCCAGGTGCTGGCGATTTTGATCAGGATGCGTTCCCGGGGGATGCCTTGCTGCTGGTAAAGCGCGATAAAATGACGGCCCTTGGCGATGAGCGCCGCGGTGTTGAAAGAAAGATTCGCATCCGTCTCGGTCGAGACGCGGCCGGGAACAATTTTCAGTATCTCCGTGCCAAACAAAATGAGCAAGTCGTCGAGCACACGACCCAAAAGCGCCGGCCCCGTCGCGCCGGATTTGCGCCCGTCGGCGATGGCTTTATCCACGAGGGACTGATACTCCGGCATCTGCGCGGCTTTGAGGATCAGGGACGGATTCGTTGTAGCGTCCTGCGGGGCGTATTGCTTTAGCGTTGCGAAATCGCCGGTGTCCGCGACGACGGTGGTGATTTGCTTGAGTTGATCGAGTTGCGTGGTCGTGCTCATAGCCGGAGTCTAGACTGCCCAACTGGGATTGTCATCTGACTTTGGGACGGCGAGGGACGGATCGGCCTTTGGAGTATCGGTCGGGAATTTTATCAACCGGAAAATCACTCCGCCCGCTGGATGGCTGGAGGGCAGCGCAGGAAAGGCTTTACGAGCAAGAGTAAAACTGATTTAATTGGGTAGTGAAATCAGGTGCTCTCACGGAAGGATTCAGCCCAAACCTACTTAATGATTAATATTGCTCTCTTTGGCCCTCCGGGCGCTGGCAAAGGTACGCAGTCGGAATTCCTGCTCAAGAAATACAACTTGTTCTACATTTCCACGGGCGACTTATTGCGGAAGGAACTGGCTGCAAAAACCAAACTGGGACTTGAAGCCCAAAGCATCATTGCCGCCGGCGGATTGGTTTCGGACGAGATCATCGTGCAGATCATCGAGAAAACCATAATCGACAATCCCGGCTCCAACGGCTTCCTGTTCGATGGGTTTCCCCGGACCTACATTCAGGCCTATATTTTGGAGGGCCTGATGCTCAAGCTTCACACCTCGCTGAACTGTCTCATCAGCCTCGATGTGCCGGAGGAGGAGTCCGTCCGACGATTGATGAGTCGGGGGATGACCTCGGGCCGTAGTGACGACAATGAATCCGTGATCCGTAACCGGCTCAAGGAATACAATCAGAAAACGCTGCCCGTGCTGCAGTTTTACCGGGACAAAGGCATCTATGTGGAGGTGGACGGCACGACCGACGTTGAGGCAGTGCATCAACAGATTTCTGGAATCATCCGGAACGAACTCCGCAAGAGCCTCTTCAACATCGTGTTGTTTGGCTATCCCGGATCGGGCCGTGGCTCCCAAGGCAAGGCGCTGGCCCGGAAATTTGGATTGGAGTATGTCGCCACCGGATCGATGCTGGACCAGGAAATCAAGCAAGGAACGGAAACCGGGAAACGCATCACGGCACTCTACGAAAACGGCCAACTGGTGCCCGACGAAATTGTGGTGCAGTTGATCGAAAAGCGATTGGCGGATTCCAAGGGAGTAAAGGGGTATATCTTCAAGGGCTTCCCCCGCACACTCGTCCAGTCCTACATTCTTGACGGCCTGCTCCAAAAGCACGGTTCGTCCATCTCGACCGTGGTTGAAATCGAAGTTCCGACGCTGGAACTCATCCGCCGGCTGGACGAGCGCAGTCAGACCGCCGGCTGCATGCCGTATGATACCAGCACCGCCAAAATCGTGAAGCGACTGCACGAGCACGAAACCAAGACGGTCCCGGTGATCGCGAAATACAAGCAGTTGCACGGCGTTATCAAGATTGATGGCCTGGGCACATTCGACGAGGTATTTGCGTCCATTTCTGCCGGGATTGAAAATGGGTTAAGAAACATGCGATAAGCCGTGCCGGTTTATCCCATCGGCACCGGCTTGAGCTCGACGCCCCGTTTCGCGGCGGCCTAACTTGGGCGTGCCAAAAGGCGTTCCAATCGCCGCAAGGCCGCACAGGCTGGACGGGTCGCTCCGTGCTTTTGGCACAGTAGATCAAGTTGGGAAATCCGATGGGCAGTTGCTGCGGTCTGGCAAATCCTTGATCAGGGCCGCGCCGGTTTGGCGTTGAAAGTCGGGGCGACCCTCCTTCATGCCAACGGGCGGGGCGGTAGATTTGGACTTTGGACTATCGGCTCCAGACTTTAGACTCCGGGCTAATGAACAGTGCAATCATCGTCGCCGCGGGGCAGGGCACGCGCATGGGGCCGGGGGTGGATAAACTATTCCTCGAAGTCGCCGGCCGACCAGTCGTGGCCCATACCTGGCAGCGATTCAACGACGCACCGGGCATAGGCGAAATTATTCTTGTCGTGCGCGATGGGATGCAAACTGCGTTTACGGAACTCGCGCGCGCGTTCAATCTTGCCAAGCCGCATCGCTTTGTTGTGGGCGGAGCGGAGCGGCAGGACTCGGTCTGGAACGGGGTGACAGCGATTTCGCCGCAATCAGAGATCGTGGCGATTCAAGACGGAGCGCGGCCATGTACGAGCCTGGAGGTGATCGCCGCCACTCTCGCCGCGGCCCTCGAAACCGGCGCTGCCGTCGCGGCGCAAGCGGTTACCGATACGATCAAGGAATCAAACGACGCGCACACCATCGGGCAACACCTGGATCGCGCGAAATTGTGGGCAGTGCAGACGCCGCAGACTTTTCGGGTGGCGGTGATCCGGCGGGCGCTCGCGGAGGTGCGCCGCCGCGGCTTGCATGTCACCGACGATACCGCCGCGTGCGAATTGATCGGCCAGCCCGTCCGGCTGGTTGCGGGCGCACAGCCGAATCCGAAAGTGACTTTACCGGCGGATTTGCCCTACGTGGGCCTGCTGCTGGCTGGAATGTGACCTTTGGTGCGCACCGCAACTTGCCAACCGGCCTCCCCGCTTCTATTGTCACCTCCGCCAGTTAATGCTGCTATGAAACGACGCTTGATATTCGGTCTGACGATATTGGTGCTCACGCTCAATCTCGGGCTGGGCGCGTGGGTCTATTCCGCCACCGCGGTTGCCGTGGAAAAAGACTCGGCGTATCCGAATCTGGAGTTGTTTTCCTACGTGATGGAAAAGGTGCGCAAGGATTACGTGGACGGGACGAACCTCACGTACCAAGACCTGGTTTACGGCGCATTGAAAGGCATGATCGGCACCCTCGACCCGCACAGCGAATTCCTCGACCCGGAGAAATACAAAGAGTTGAAGAGTGACACGGAAGGGCAGTTTGGCGGTCTGGGCATCGTTATTCAACTGCGCGATGGTTATGTTACCGTCGTCGCGCCCATTGAAGACACGCCTGGATTTCGGGCCGGAATTCTGGCGGGCGACCGCATTATCCGGATTGACGGCGCCAACGCGGAGAAAATGTCCGTGGAGGACGCGGTAAAACGGTTGCGAGGCGAACCCGACACCGACGTAACTTTGACCATGGAGCGGCCCAGCTCGGGCGAGAAGAAGGATTACAAGCTCACGCGCGCCGTCATCAAGGTGAGCATGGTCAAAGACGTGAACGGCAAGCAGGAATTCCCGCTCGGAGATAGCAAAATTGGCTACGTGCGCCTGACACAATTTGGCGAACGGACGAGCGAGGAACTCGAAGCGGCGCTAAAAAAAATCAAGGCGCGTGGCATGCAGGCGTTGGTTCTGGACTTGCGCGGCAACCCCGGTGGCTTGCTGGATCAGGCGGTCGAGGTATGCGAGAAGTTTCTGCCGCGCGGCCAGTTGGTCGTCAGTACTGAAGGTCGCAACCCGGCGAAGAGCACCGTCCGTAATGTCACCGGGCGCAGCGGAGAATTCCGGGACCTGCCCGTGGCGGTGCTGGTGAATCTCGGCAGTGCCAGCGCTTCCGAGATCGTCGCGGGTTGCTTGCAGGACTGCGCGGCGCTCGGCAAATGCAAGGCCGTCATCATCGGCGAGAAAACTTTCGGCAAAGGCTCGGTGCAGGAAATCATCCCGCTGGAAGGGGGCACGGCGCTGCGGTTGACCACCTCAAAATACTACACCCCCAGCCACAAGGTCATTCACGAGCATGGCATCACCCCGGACATCATCGTGCCGATGACGGATGAGGAGGAAATGCTTGCCCGGTTGCGGGTCACGCCCGGCGGCGTCGAGTCAGCGGAGGAAAAGGACCGGGATCGCATCATCAACGCTCGCGACCCGCAATTGGAGCGCGCGATGGATGTGCTCAAAGCCATCAACCTCTTCGCCGAACGCGCGCCGGAAGTGGACTCGCCGAAGGCCCGCAGCGCCAAGGTCGCCAATGCGAAATGAAGCAAGGGAAACGCCGGCATGGATCGGCCTTGGTTTTCGCTTCGTTGAAGCCCAATGACTTTGCTCGCGCTTGAAACTTCCTGTGACGAAACCAGCGTGGCGATCGTGCGCGGGGGTGAGGTTCTTGCCAATGTTGTCTCCTCCCAAATCGAGTTGCATGCGGAGTACGGTGGGGTGGTACCTGAACTCGCGGCGCGGGAGCACTTGCGTAATCTGATTCCGGTGACGCAGGCGGCTTTGCGCGCCGCTGGTGTTTCCGTGGCGGAACTGGATGGGATCGCGGCGACGCAAGGTCCGGGGCTGGCGAGCGCGCTCATGGTGGGCTTCCGGGCGGGGCAGGCCCTGGCCTTCGCCCGGTGCAAGCCGTTCGTGGGGATTCATCATCACGAGGCCCATTTGTATTCGCCCTGGATTTCTGGAACTCCAACGCGGGCGCGCTTTGATGAGTTTCAACCAAATGTTTCGCTCATCGTCAGCGGCGGCCACACGATGCTGGTTCACGTTCCCGCAGAATTGAAACATCGCGTGTTGGGCGGAACGATTGACGACGCGGCGGGCGAGTGTTTTGACAAGACCGGTAAGCTGATGGGCCTGCCGTATCCCGCCGGAGCGGAAATTGACCGGCTGGCGGAGCAGGGGAATCCGCAGGCGTTCAATTTCCCGCGTCCGCTGCTGAACGAGCCGAATGACGACTTCAGTTTCAGCGGCTTGAAAACTTCCGTGCGGTATTTTCTCCGGGACCATCCGCGCCTGCTCGACGACGCCCAAGCCCTTCGCGATTTCTGCGCCAGCGTCCAAGCCGCCATCGTGGAGGTGCTGGTGGCGAAAACGATCCGTGCGGCGAAGCGGTTGGGCCTGCGCTGCGTCACGGCGTCCGGCGGCGTGACGCGTAATCATGCCTTGCGGGAGGAACTCGCGAAAGCCTGTGGCCGCGCGGGCTTTTCGCTGCGCCTCGCGGAGAAAAGTCTTTGCACCGACAACGCGGCGATGATTGGCATTCTCGCGGAGCGGAAGCTTTTGGCGGGTGCTGATTATCCGAGTTTGGATGAGGATATACAACCTGGCTGGGCCTTGGTCTAGAACCACGGACGGAATATCAGAGTCCTGTGTCAAATTTCCACTGATCTCCGAATTGTTTGAACGGCATGCGCGCTGGGACTTTCTCGTCTGGCATGGTTAGGACTAACAGAACTATCTTACCATCTGTCCCCGCCTCTCGTCCAACGATGTGCAGTCCCTGCAAGGCATCAGATTTTTTGAAGAACTCCTCGGGGGACGAAGGAGTTTGCATTTCCGCTGCGAGTTGTTTCGCTCTTTGAGGATCAAAGGCCTGAAGAAAACTCGCTGGGTCACGGTTTTGAATTGCCCACAGCATGGTTTCAAACGTTGCCTCAGGAGTGCTGTAACCAAGGTTGCGGGCTTGGGACTTTCGAATATAACCAGCCGGTAACGTGACGGCCCCTGCTACATTGGTGCTTGGAGTTGCAAGCTGGACTCTGAGGCGTTCGTTCTCGATGCGGGCGTTGGCGAGTTCGCGTTTGCGGTTTCCCAATCTGGTGACTTCGGCGCGTAG
>JADLHS010000406.1 GCA_020848635.1 Limisphaerales bacterium | reverse complement strand
CGCTGGTATTCCAGCCATCATCCGTTCACCGCGCCCGTGACCGACGACATCCCGTTGCTCAAATCCGACCCCAAGAAAGTCCGCGGCCAGCACTACGACATCGTGGTGAACGGCGTGGAACTCGGCGGCGGCTCGATTCGTATCCATCAGCCCGACGTGCAGAAAACCATTTTCGAGGAACTGCTCCAGATTCCGCCGGACCTGGTGAAGGCGCGGTTCGGTTACATGCTCGAAGCGTTCAAATACGGCGCGCCTCCGCACGGTGGCATCGCACTCGGGTTTGACCGCCTCATCGCGATCCTCTGCAACACGCCGAGCATCCGCGACGTCATCGCGTTCCCGAAAACCGCGAAAGGCACGTGCCTGATGACCGACTCGCCCAGCACCGTCGAGCCGAAACAACTCCGCGACCTGCACATTCGAATTGTCGGTGGCAAAGACGGAGGCGACGCGCCTGCGCCGAAGGCGTAACGCTGTAGCGTCAGGCATCCGTGCCTGACGTAGAGGGCGTGCATCCTTGCCGCCCGGACAGAACGGTGGAGTGCAAGTGACGTGTGGAATGTTTCAACGCGCTTGGTTGTGCGTGAGGTTTTCTCCGCCGGGCTGTAAGCCCGGCAGGCAGGGATGCCCGCCGTTACGCCGCCCGTCGCCCACTCGCACTGCTCCACTTCCAATCCTCCGGCGCTTTGCACAATCGCGCCTTCACCCGCTTGCAATCACACCCGCTCCAACGCGCTTGGTTGTGCGTGAGGTCTTTTCCGCCGGGCTGGAAGCCCGGCTCTACGGCAGGCAGGGATGCCTGAAGCTACAAGCGAGCCAAAAGGCGTTTGAGCCGGGCAAGTGCCAGTTCCAATCGTTCGCCTGATAGCGGTGATTGGTGGAGGCGGGATTCGATGAGCTTGGCATCGGCAAGTTTGTGGCGAAACAACTCGGTCACAAAGCCTGTATCCTTCTCACGACCGGCGGCGAGTTTTGCCACCGCAAGATCATGCACCTCCAGACAAAGGCCGCCGCCGTTGCCGGTATTCGCGTTGCGCACCGGGAACAACCGCTCTTTCCATCCCACCGGCAGGATGGCCGTTTCTTCAGCCACACCGTGCGCGTAATAGCCGAACGTCTGGTGGAAGGGCGAGCCTTCACCGATTGAACCGTCAATCAAATCAGCATCATCAGGACTGCGGAAGGTGAACACATCTGCTTCAATGGAAACCAGCAGGTCGGCGGGTGCGTTTGGAAATTGTCCCAGCACCGCTTGACTGCCAATCACCACGATCTCCGTCGCACCGGTGATGCCGACGGCGGCGCGAATGATGTGCTCAAGCTGCGGGCGTTGCATGGTGGAAGCTTTGTTTCAATTCCCAGACTTCGCGGGCGCTGAGGATGCCAGCAAACGGGGAGTTCTGGCGGAGGCGCTGACCTTCTTCAGTCTCGGAAGTCAGCACGGCGCAGATTTCCTCCAGCGTATGATTCAGAAGTTCGCGCCACTCTGCGTAACAACGGAGCAGGGCAGGGGCATTGGCGTTTTGCTTGGACCAACGCGCCAGATTGTCGTGAGCAAGTTGGAGCAATTGGGGTTGCTGCTGCAACCGCACGGCGGTGCGGCGTCCCAACTCCAGGCTGACCTCGTCTATCAACTCATGACTCACGGTTCGCAAATTAGCCGGATGGTGGGTGGGGGTCAACGCTGCCAACGTAGCGTCAGGCATCCCTGCCTGACGTAGAGGGCGGCATCCTGCCGCCCGGATTGGGCGTGGACTGCGAGAGACGTTTGGAATTGTTCCACGCGCTCAGCCATGAGTGAGGTCTTTTCCGCCGGGCTGGAAGCCCGGCTCTACGGCAGGCAGGGATGCCCGCCGCTACAGCCGAGCCGAAACAACTCCGCGATCTGCACATCGAGTTGAAGGTGAAGCAACCGACGCCTGTGCCTGCGCCGAAGACGCAGTTGTAAAATCTCAAGGTCGCGGCTTCACAATCTGGATTTGCAGATAGCCAGTCAACGGTTGGTCTGGGTATTCACCCGAGTAACTCTGTACGCTTCCATCGGCCAGGGCATAGATATACATCCATCGTCCGTCAGGAGTCTGGATGGGATCTGCCGTTCGAGCCACGATGGCTGCTGGAGCTTCATTTAGCAGATTCGCAAGCTCGACCGGATTACCCGCGAGAAGCTCTACCTTTCTCAGATCATACGAGTTTCCGTCGAGGAGGCCTGGATCTAGCTTTCCGTTGGCATCGAAGGCAGAGTTCAATTTGTTCTCAGTTGCCAATGCGCGCAGTTGCATTCCCACTCGTTTCATTGCGTTACCCGTCACAGCTCGTCGAGCCTCAAATCTCTGAACGACCTCTTCAACGGCTGCTTGGGCCATTTTGTATTGTTCTTGTTGGCGCAGCAATTCTTCGCGCGATTTTGCCAATTCGGCTTGTTGCTGTTGCAGTCGGGCAACCTCGGCCCGAAGTTTTAGCAGGTCAGTTGTATTTCGATTCAAACGCTCGTTGTCATCGCGAAGTGCTGCGAACTTGCTTATCGCATCGTCCCGCTCGCTTTGCAGTTGCTGGGTTTGCTCTGCTTGCTTTTGCAGGAATGTTTGGTTTTGCTCGCGCAATTGCGAGGCTTGGCGGGCTTCGTAGATGCCCGCTCCGGCCAGGACGGCGATGGTGGCGGTGACAATGGTTTTCTGAAGTGCAGTCATGGCAATGGCTTTGGTGGCGGTAACAGTTGCGGTAGTGGTGAGTGTTGTTCCGGTCAGCACGGCGGCGTTGGAAATGGCGATGGCCAATCCCATCGGCGCGGCTTGCACGGCGTTGGCGGAGATGACGACGGCGAGTCCGCTCGTGCCGACGGTGACGCCGCGTTTGGCGAAGAATTCGCGCAAGCGTTCCACCGCGCGGCTCACGCGTTTCTGCGCCGCATCGTCGCTGATGCCAAGGGTTGCGCCGACGGTGCGGAGGTCGTGGTTCTTGAAATAGCGGAGCAACACGGCGTCGCGGTCGGTGTCATCAAGTTCGGACATGGCGTCGTCGAGAGCAAGGCGGAGTTGTTCCCAATCGGGAGCGGTGTCGGACGTAGGATGAAGTTGTTCCATGGCCTGCCTTTCGCGTTGGGTGCGGCGCGTTTCGTTGCGATAGAGGTCGCGCGCGGCGAACCGCGTGCCGCGATACAGCCAGCCGACGAGACTTTCCTCGGGACTCAGAGTCGCACCGACGGTGCGGGCTTTACGGGCGAGATCAGTGAAAACGCTTTGGGTCACATCGTGTGCGAGATCCGGGGAATAGACCTGGCGTAACGCCGCCGAATAGACGAGATCGGTGTGGCGAGCGACGATCTTAGCAAAGGCCGATTCCGTGCCGTGATCGGCGTAGGCGCGGAGCAGTTGGGCGTCGGATGGTGGCTGCATCTCACCCATTAAACAGCCGCCGTCCGGAAATTCCGACAAAGTATTTTTTCAGAGCCCGAGCAGGCCCTCCCTGTTCAGATGCCAGCGGGCACGGAGCACTCGCGCCGGACGTGGTTTGTTTCGACAAAAGCCCCTAACTCTGAAAGCCTTCCCTCCGGCTAATGCCTGAGCGGAAAACAACAATTCGTCGCGTGATCTTCCTAATTGCGATCGCTTACCTTGGCGTCGTCCTGCTGGCGACGCTGTTTCAGCGGCGGTTGCTCTATTTCCCGACGAAGTTGCCACTGGAATTGGCCGAGCGAACCGCCAAGGTCGAGGGTTTTGTGCCGTGGAAGACTCAGGCGGGGCAAACCATCGGTTGGATGATTCCTGCCCGTGGTTCGCCGACGGGCAGCGTGCTGATCGCCCACGGCAATGCGGGTTATGCGCTCAACCGTGGTTATGTCGCCAAACCGATTCACTTAGCTGCACCCCTGGAGGTGTATGTGCTGGAGTATCCCGGCTACGGCGCGCGCCCGGGCGCGCCTAGCATGAGAAATTTCCTGGCCGCGGGTGAGGTGGCTTTTAATGCGCTTCCAAGTAATCGCCCCGTTTACCTTGTGAGCGAATCCATCGGGGCTGGGGTGGTGGCGCACCTCGCCCAAACATTTCCGGCCAAGGTCGCCGGCCTCCTGTTTTTAGCGCCATACGATGATCTCGGCTCCGTGGCTCAGAGTCAGATGCCGATCCTACCGGCGAAGTGGATCCTGCGGGATCGTTTTCAGCCCGCCGCCTGGCTGGCAGACTATCATGGCCCGGTCAAAGTTGTCATTGCAGAGCGGGATGAAATCATTCCGCCCAGGTTCGGGCGGCAGCTTTACGATTCCTGCAAAGGGCCGAAGGATTTAGAAATCGTTGCTGCGGCTGGGCACAACGATATAGCGGAACAATCGCCGGAATGGTGGCAGGAAGTGCTCGCGTTTTGGTCGAAGAATGGTTTGGCGGCCCCGGAACGTAGCGGCGGGAGTCTCCATCTGCCATAGCGCCGGTGCGTCCCGCCCGGCGGGAAGAACCCCCGCAACGCAGTGCCCGTTGAAATATTCACATT
>JADLHS010000405.1 GCA_020848635.1 Limisphaerales bacterium | reverse complement strand
CTTCCGACGGCCGGGTCAAAGTGATTCAAAGGCCGCGGATTCAGACGTCGCACGCCACCCCGGCACAATTGTTCATCGGTAGCACCGTGCCGTACGTGACCAGCACCTACTATGGCGGCAGTTACAATGGCGGCGCCAGTTCTTCCTACCAACAATTGAAGGTCGGCATTGGGCTGAGCGTCACCCCGTTCATCAACAATGAAGGCTTGGTGGTGATGAAGATTGACGAAACCATCGACGAACTGGATGGTTCGACGACAATCGAAGGCGTGGGCCAGGTCCCGAACACCAAGAGCAGTTCCCTGTCGGCGGAAATCGCGGTCCGGGATGGGGAATCCGTCATCTTGGGTGGCATCGTGCGCAACTCTGATAATCAGAGCAAGTCCGGAGTGCCTTATCTCAAGGACATCCCCTTGCTTGGCTACCTTTTTCGCTCCACCACGAGTAGTAAGAAGCGGCAGGAATCCATCGTGCTCATGCGGCCGACGGTGCTGCGCACCCCGGAGATCGCGGCGCTGCAGGTGAGCATCGAACGGCGGCACATGCCTGGCATCAGCGAGGCGGAATCTTCCATTCGCCACGAAAACGAACAGGCCGAGGCCGCCGAGGCCAAACGCCTGGAGAAGGAAAAAAAGACGGAGGCGCGCGTGGCCGAGCAACTGCGGAAGGATCAAGAATCGTTCAAACATTTTGCGCCCCCGTCCAGCCAGAAAGACGACTTCAACCAAGTCACGCCCTTTACGCCCGAACCAGAACAACTCAACACCAAATAGCCAGAGCTGCAACCACGGTGACGCTCAATTGATTGGGAGCGTCACCGAGTCCATCCGGGGATCCCATTGCTCCAGTGGTTGGCCCGGAGCAACGGCTGGTTCACTATCCGGTTGCCCGATTCCCCTCCACTTCCTAAAGCAAGCGCGACACGTTCGGTCGGGCCAATAGCCTGCGCGCAGGAATTGGTCTTTGACACCGCGCGCGGTCGTTGGCATGGTGCGGCGCGTTTTTTGAAGGGGCTTTTCCCGTATTCCGCGGCCGCCCCTCCGGCAAACACCGAATTATGACCGAACTCACAGGCAATTTACTCGTGGCCCAGTCGGGCGGCCCCACCGCCGTCATCAACGCCAGTCTCGCCGGCGTCATTCAAGAAGCCGGGCGGCACGAATGTATCGAGGAAATTTACGGCGGGCTGAATGGTATCCTCGGCATCCTTAACGAGGAGTTGATCGACATTAACGAGGAGAAATCGCGCACCATTGAAGGCTTGAAATCCACACCCGGCGCCGCGCTCGGCACCTGCCGCTTCAAGCTTGATTTCAAAAAGAAACCGGAAACCGCCGCCCGCGACATGGACCGGCTCTTTGAGATTTTCGCCGCGCACAACATCCGTTACTTCCCCTACATCGGTGGCAATGATTCGCAGGATACGGCGCACAAGATACATGAACAGGCCGTGGTGCGCGGTTACGAATTGCGCGTCAACGGCGTGCCCAAGACGATTGATAATGATCTGCCGCACACCGACCACTGCCCCGGTTACGGTTCGGTGATCAAATACGTTGGCGCGACGGTCATGGAAATTGCCGCCGACGTGGGCGCGATGGCGACGGACGACGGCGCCTGCTGCTTGATCGAGGTCATGGGCCGGAGTGCCGGCTGGATTGCCGCTGGCGCGGTGCTGGCCAAACGGCAGCCGACCGATGCGCCGCATCTGATTCTTTCACCGGAAATTCCGCTGGATGAGCCGGCGTTTCTCGAACAAGTCCGGGCGACAGTGGCGGCGAACAAATACTGCATCGTCGTTGTGGGCGAAGGGCTGCGGAACGCGGCCGGCGCGGAGATCGCGGCGGATTCTTCCCGGCTCGACGCGTTCGGGCACGCGGTGTTGTCTGGCGCGGCGGAACATCTGGCCGAGCGCATCACGGAGAACCTCAAGCTCAAGGCGCGCACGGTGAAGCTCGGTTACGCGCAGCGGGCGGCGGCGCATTTCGCGAGCTTGACGGATGCGACCGAAGCTGCGGCCTGCGGTGCGGCGGCGGTGCGGGCGGCCATCGAAGGCCAGAGTGGGTTCATGGTTAAACTCGTGCGCGAGTCAGCGGCGCCGTACCAGTGGACCACCGGTCTGCAACCGCTCGGCGACATTGCTAACGTGGAGCACCGGATGCCACGCGACTGGTTCACGGCGGATGGGTTCCTGCCGAACGAAAAATTCATCGAATACGCCCGCCCTCTGATCGAAGGGGAAGTCAAGGTAGCCATGGAGGGCGGTTTGCCGCGCTACGTTGAACTGGCGAAGTCGCGGGTGGAAAAGAAACTGCCCCCGCGGGGCTGAGGGGGCGGCGGTCAGCCGCTGATTTAATGCGCTGCGGTGGGTTGGTTTCGGAGCGTCCGCATCCCGGGGTGTGCGTTTTCTCCGTTGAACCACAAACCTGACTGCTTCAAACTCCGCTCATGAACCCGTCCACGACGGATCGCAAGAGATCGGTGAGGGATTTTTCCCGCCGCGAGTTCCTGGCCACCAGCGGTATCGGGCTCGCAGGGATTGCGTTCACCGGTTGCACTACTCCGCCCGCGCCGCCCGCGCCCATTATTGATATTCACCAACACGTCAATTATTCGAACCGCCCGGACGACGTGTTGTTGCACCATCAGCGCGCCATGGGCGTGACGACCACGATCTTGCTGCCCGCCGGTCGGGCCATGAAGAACGCGGCAACGCACGACGGGGATTCGAATGGTTTGGAAGCCAAGGCATTCGGCAATGAGGCGTGTTACCAGTTTGCCCGGGCGCATCGGAAGGAATTCCTTTGCGCCGCCAACGAAGTTCCTGATTTTGAAGGCGCAGCCGGCGAAATCGAAAGGTATTTGAAACTGGGCGCGGTGATGATCGCGGAACAAAAGTTTGGGTTGGAATGTGATGCGCCGGCGATGCAGAAGCTCTACGCACTGGCTCAGGCCTATAATGTTCCCGTGCTGATGCATTGGCAGTTCGAGCGGTACAACTACGGCTTCGAGCGGTTCAACCGGATGCTGGAAAAATATCCACACGTCAACTTCATCGGCCATGCGCAGACCTGGTGGGCCAACGTGGACCAAAACCACCGCGACCAAACCGTGCTCTATCCCAAGGGGCCGGTCACGCCAGGCGGATTGACTGAGCGTTACCTCGCTGATTACCCGAACATGTTTGGCGATCTCTCCGCCGGTTCCGGCTTGAATGCGCTCACGCGCGACGAATCGTTCACCCCGGGGTTTTTCCAGCGCCACCAGGACAAGCTAATGTATGGCAGCGATTGCAACGATCACGCGGGGGAGGGTCCGCAGTGTCAGGGCGCGGAAACCATCGCCGCCGTGCGCCGGTTCGCGCCGAAGCACGCGATTGAGCGCAAGCTGCTCCATGGAAATGCAAAGCGGTTGTTTCGCCTTTGATCGGCGGTTTTTGGCGGAAGGACTGAATTAACAGGCGGAATTGCCGATTGACGGGCGGGGCGGGGCTACCTATTCTGCCCGCCCTATTTCGAGCATCCGGCCAACCGCCGGCTGTCTCTCCCGGAAAGGAAGTGAGTTGGATTGACCGAGATTAAATTAAAAAAAGGCGAGCCAGTGGATAAAGCCCTGCGGCGCCTGAAAAAGAAAATTGATCGCGAAGGCACTTTGCGCAATGTTCGCCTGCGTCGGAGTTACGAAAAACCGAGCGAAAAGCGCCGGCGGAAGGAAAAAGTCGCGCGTTTCTCAGCCATGCTGACGGCGCGTTACGCTGATCTGTAAGTTTGACTGCCGGGCGACGGTTGCCCCGCCGTCCGGCTTTACGAATTTTGTGAACCGTTGGATGGGCCGGACGTTCCTTGAATGTTCGGACGATTCAACGGTTCAATTGTCTAACCAGATGTATTCCCTCTCGACCTGTTGGAATTCCCATCGCCACACGGACGGTCGCGCCCTGCTGCGCGAAATCCGGGAACTGGGCTTTGAATACGCCGAACTGAGTCACGGCACGCGGATCAGCCTCATGCCCGGGATTCTCGACGCCGTGGGTGGGGGGGAAATCAAAATTTCGACGCTGCATAATTTTTGTCCGTTGCCGATGGGGGTGAACCATTCCGCGCCCAACCTATATCAGTTCACCGCTGAATCCGACCGCGAGCGCGAATCCGCCCTCAAACACACGCTCAAGACGCTCGAGTTCGCCACCCGGGTGAAAGCTCCGCTCGTCGTTCTGCACCTGGGGAGCGTCGAGTTGAAGGATTACTCCGGCAAGCTCAAGGAAATGCTTGAGCGCGGGGAAAAAGACTCGGCGAAGTACCATAAGCTCGTTGCGGAACTCATTGCGAAGCGTAAGGCGAAACAGGCCAGGTTCGTTGAACGGCTTTACGCTTCGCTGCGCAAAGTAATTCCGGAAGCCGAAGCGCGCGGCCTCAAGCTCGGCTGCGAAAACCGCGAGGCGCTGGAGGAACTTCCCTTCGAGGATGATTTCGCGCTGTTGTTCCGCGAACTGTCGAGTCCGGCCATGACCTACTGGCACGACACCGGCCACGCGCAGATCAAAGAAAACCTGGGTTTCATCCAACACACCCAGCACCTTCAGACCTATGCTGACCGCCTCGCCGGCTTCCACATTCACGATGTGCAACCGCCCGCGCGCGACCACTGCGCGCCCGGCAGCGGTTCAGTGGATTTTGCCGCGCTAAAACCGTTCGTGAAACCGCCGCACATCAAGGTCTTTGAGTTCAGCCCGGCCATGCCGGTTGCGGAACTCAAACGCGGGGTCGAGCATTTGAAGCGGATTTGGGGTGCTGATTGACTTCAATTCGTGCGGGGGATCGCATTCGGACCCATGACCTGCTGCCCGGTCTGGCAGCATGACTGAGCTAACGGATCTCTTGGGTTGGCGGGCGGCGTTTGTGGTGCTGGGCGCGTTGGGCCTCGTGTGGCTGGTCGCCTGGTTTTGGCTGTATGAAGTGCCGGAATGGTCGCGCCGGGTTTCTGCCGCGGAACGGGCACACATTCACCGTGACCCGCCGGCGCCGGAAATGGAGCGCCTGCCATGGCCCCGCTGGCGGTGATGCCGGGGCTCTCGTTGCGCTTGGTGCTGGCCGATTTATCCCCCCAAAAAAAGTGACCGCATTCATGCAACCATATTCCACGCCTCGCGATCACATCCCAGCCGACTTGCAGCGGCAGAAGCTGGCTCGGTTGGTTTACGCGCCGAATTGCTGGGGTGTATTGCTGCGCAGGATTCCCGGCGCGTAACGCCAGACGACCCGTTGCGGGTCACCTCCGCGCGGGCGGTGCCGCCGCCGCCGCCGCGGCGAGTTGGGCCCCGAACTCGCGGAAGCTCCACCCGGACTTGCTCAGGCCCCAGGCATTGTCCTCGGCCAGGCCCAGATCAATGTCGGCAAAGATGAAATCCTCGTGATGGCGACGGCTGCGAACCACAATCTCGCCAAAGGGGTCCACGATGTAACTGTCGCCGTAGCCGACACCCTCGTACCGCTGGATGCCGGGGTCGCGGCCCGGGCTGACGTTGTTGCCCCGGACGAAGTAAACGCGGTTCTCCACCGCCCGGGCAACATGATCCGCCCGCACTTCCTGAAAGTGGGTCAGGAGATACTCCTTGCTGATGTAGTTGTAGTGTGGAGAGAAGATGATCTTGGCGCCCTTCAGTGCCAGGATGCGGGCCGGCTCGATGTAACCGCCGTCGGAGCAGATGACGACACCGAACTTTACGCCATTGCGTTCGAACACGGGGAACTCCCGCCCCTGCCGGTGAAATTGGTGGTACGCCGAGCATTTGCTGTACAGCCCCAGCACCCGCCCCTGGTGGATCACTGCGGCGGAGTTGTAGAGGTCCGGCCCGCGCCGCTCATTGAAGCCGACAATGTAAGTTGCATTAAACTGGCGCGTGCGGTCGAGAAGCTGGCGCATGCTTGGCGAATCAACGGCAAAAGCGTCCTTGCGGGCCGGCGCTTCCGTATCGGGATAGCCGGTGAGGCAGCATTCGGGAAAGCAGACGATCTCGACGCGCTCCCGGTCGGCGCGCTCCAATCCTTGCACGACTTTGGCCAGGTTGGTTTCGAACTCTCCGCACCTGGCCTCAAGCTGACAATGCCCGATTCGCAGCGTGGTTTTCTTCTGGGGAGGGTGATCCGCAATTGGAGTGGTCGCCGCCGTCGAATCGAGGGTTGGCTGCCGTTCTGCCGGTGGAGAAGAGCGGGTGGCGGGTGCGTTCGAAGGCCCACCCGCCACCGCCACAGCGGGTGCGACCCCGGCGGCAACGGCGGAAAGGCGGACAAATGTTCGACGGGAGATTGGTTTCATAAATGGCCATTGGCCGGCGCAAAATTACTGGGTACCGGATTTGGAAAAAAGATGAAATTTACGCGGTCGCGCAAGGTGAACCGGAGCGATGAGGGCCGCTCGCTGCGCCGCATGGCCCGTCGTCCACCGACATTTGGAACCACACTGTTTCAGGCCGGTCGGCAAATCAATTTGCGATTCAGCCGCCGTGCCGGGTCAACTCCATTTACGCGCACTGCTTCCGCCACGAACTCCACCAACGCCCGCGGGGACTTGGCCGGCAACCGAAAGTGGCGAACATGATCCATGAGGGGCGAGCCCCCACTATTCCTGCCCGGTGACCATGTCGTAGAAGTCGAGGATGTCGCCCTTGACCCCTTTGAGTTCGGCTTCCTTGAACTTGATGGCCGTGCGCGGGTGTTGGTTCAACATGCCCGTAAGCAGGTAAGGCAGGTCGTAACCCCACAAAAGTTTGGCGCGCATTGGTTCGATGTGATTCTGCACGCAATCCAGCACCGGACGCAGGTTGTATTTCGGGTTGTGCAGGAAGCCCAGCAGCAATTCCATCGGACAATTGCCCGCCCCACGGCCCAAGCCGGCCATCGTGGCATCGAGAAAATTGGCGCCCTCGATGATGCCTTCGATGGTGTTGGCATAGGCCAGTTGCATGTTGTTATGCATGTGAACGCCCACTTCCTTGCCGGAGGCTTTGCAATAGCCGAGGTATTTCTTCACGAGAAAGTGAACCTGCTCGCTGTATAGCGCGCCGAAGCTGTCCACGACGTAAATCGCCCCAGCCTCGGACGTGGCAAGCATTTCCAAGCCCTCATCCAGTTCCCGGTCGGGTACCGTCGAGGCGGCCATCAAATTGAGCGTGGTTTCGTAACCCTTGTCGTGCGCATCCTTGACCATGTCCAGCGCGGTGGGTATCTGGTTGATGTAAGTGGCGACCCGGATCATGTCCACCACGGATTCCTTTTTGGGCGGGATGTCCTCGTGGTAATCGCAACGCTCGGCGTCGGCCATGACGGTCAGCTTTAGATCCGTCGGATTGTCGCCGACGATGCGGCGCATATCCTCCTCGACGCAATACTTCCAACAGCCGTGTTCGCCCTGCTTGATGCCGTGGCGCGAGGCTTTGTAACCCAATTCCATGTAATCAATGCCGGCGGCAACACAGGTGTCGTAAACCACCTTGACGATCTTGTCGTCGAAATGGTGGTTGTTCATCAGTCCACCGTCGCGGATGGTGCAATCAACTACCTTGATCGCGGGCCGGTAGGAGAGCCAACGGCTGGTGGGGGTGTCTTTGGGTTTGGCGGCCTTCATGGATGTTCAGTTCCGTTAGTTTGTTTGTCTGCCGCCCCATCATCCCGCAATTCCGGGGAGGGGGACAGCAGAAAATAAAACGCCCCGCCCGCGGCGCGTGCGTTGGCGGGGCGCGGTGCGGATGTGCTGAGGCGCGCTCTGCTGTCCGCCTGCTGCAACCGTAGGAACGGTCGCGCTCCAGCGGGAGCGGGGCCAATTCCAGCGGGCAACCAGCTTATTTCGCGAAGAAATCCTTGATCACCGTCGCGACGCGCTGGATGTGGGCGTCGGTCAACTCCGGATAAATCGGCAGGCTGAGGCACTCGCGCGCGGCTCTCTCCGAAACCGGGAACGCGCCAGCCGCATAGCCCAGGTTCGCGTAGCACTTCTGCAGGTGCAACGGCAGCGGGTAGTGCAGCGCGCAGCCCACCCCATTGGCTTCGAGATGTTTCTTGAGCTCGTCACGTTTCGGATGGCGGACGACATAGAGATGCCAGACGCTTTCGGCCCAACTGGCCTGCGTGGGCAATTGCAGCGGCGTGTCCTTGAGCAATTCGGCGTACCGTTTCGCCACGCGCTGACGCCCGGCGGTCCAACTATTCAAGTGCGGCAGCTTCACGCCCAGCACCGCGCCCTGGATGCCTTCCATGCGATAATTGAAGCCGACTTCGTCATGGTAGTAACGCACGGAGGAACCGTGCTCGCGCAAGGAACGGGCGCGCTTGGCGAACTCGGGGTTGTTGGTGACGAGCGCGCCACCTTCGCCCGCGGCGCCAAGGTTCTTGCCCGGATAAAAGCTGAAGCAGGAGATCGCGCCGAAAGTGCCGATCGTCTTCCCTTTGTACTTCGCGCCATGAGCTTGCGCGGAATCCTCGACGACGGCGAGGTTGTGCTTCTTCGCGATGGCCAGGATGGGATCGAGGTCGAACGGATGACCGTAAAGATGCACCGGCATGATGACCTTGGTGCGGGGGGTGATGGCCTTTTCGATCAATTTCGGATCGAGGTTGAACGTGGCATCGTCAATGTCCACATACACGGGCTTGGCGTTGACGTAGGAGATTGCCCAACTTGTGGCCACGAACGTGTGCGGTGTGCTGATGACTTCGTCGCCCGGGCCGACGTTCAGCAACATCAGCGCGATGTGCAGGGCCGAGGTGCCGCTGTTGAAGGCGACGCAATGTTCGGCGCCGCAAAACTTCGCGAAGTCCTTCTCAAATTGGACCACATCCGGCCCAAGGCAGAATGAGCAAGCGTCGAGGTTGCGGGCGATGGCGGCGTCGATTTCCTTCCGCAGCGGACGGATTTGCGCCGGGAGGTCGAGGTATTGGACTTTTTCGTTCATGTGAGTTGGCTCTGGTTTTTGTTAAAATTGGCGCACGCACGATACCCAAAGGCTCGGCGCGGGGTAAACATATTTAGTTGCTGGTATTCAATTCGGCGGCGTCAGGATGGGCTTCCAACCAGGCGTCAATCCGCTCCGACCAAGCCTCCCAGTTCGCGCCGTAATCGGCCCGTAAGGTGGCTTGAAGCAGCCCTGCCGCCGCGCCCGACTGGCTGATCCCCGGCGTGCGCGCCAGGGCCAACAGCCACGGGAGTTTGATGCCATTGGGGCGCTGGAGCAAATCGGCGTAAATCACCGCCTGCACTTCGGCGGAAGCGCTAGCGTTGGTGAGTTGGGCGGCGAATGATGCGTAGGCGATGTCCGGGAGCAGATTCACGATGTGCCGGGCGGCGGCCGGTTGCGCGCCGGCCGGCAACTGCGGAAACAGCGTCAGCAGGGATTGCGCTTTCTCAGCCGAACTGGCGCTGGCAACCAGGACTTGGCCTACCCGATCGGACCCGTTCGCGATGGCGTTGCTATCCGTCGTCAACGGCACTGTGTACGCCCCAACGTAGCGGGCGGAGGGCGGGCTGATGGGTGACTCGGTGGCGTCCACCGCAACGGTCGCATGCACGGGCAGGCCGCCGTCGCGGCGCCACGTAACGGCCAGCAGGGCGAGCAAGAATGCCACCCCGCCAAACACCCATGCGCTCAGTTTCAAACTCATGTCCTATCCCAGATTGACGCCTGCATAGCAGGATTTTCGCCACCTTCGCGGAGAAAAACACATCTGGCAAGAAATGCTAAAAACCCTATGAAACCAGCAACTGTTCACGTCCAGCCGTCGCGGGCCGTACGGCCCGGGGTCAGGTGTTGAACTGCAAATCGTACAATTTCTGGTAAATGCCACCACGGCGAACCAGCTCTCCGTGCTGTCCGGTTTCGACAATCCGTCCCTGATCCAACACCACGATGACATCGGCTCGTTGGATCGTTGAAAGCCGGTGGGCAATGCAGAGGGTGGTGCGGCCCTGCATCAATTCCTCGAGCGCAGCTTGAACCGCGCGCTCGGATTCGGTGTCCAGCGCGCTGGTCGCTTCGTCGAGGATGAGGATGGGCGCGTTGCGCACCACGGCACGCGCGATGGCGAGGCGCTGTTTTTGACCGCCCGAAAGCAAGACGCCTTTTTCCCCGACCACGGTGTTGTAGCCCTCCGGCTTTTCCGTGATGAACTCGTGCGCGTGCGCGTGTTTGGCGGCTGCTATGATGTCGGCCTCGCTCGCACCGGGGCGGCCCAGTTCGATGTTGCGGCGGATGGTGTCGTTGAACAGGACGGTATCCTGCGTCACCACGGCAATCTGATTCCGCAAATCGTGCGTGGCAAACTCGCGAATATCCGTACCCCCGATGCGTACCGCGCCTTGTTGTGGGTCGTAGAAGCGGAGCAGCAAATTGGTCAGCGTCGTCTTGCCCGAACCAGTGGTGCCGACCAGCGCCACCAACTGCCCCGCTTTCACGGTCAAATCCACGCCCCGCAGGACGGTTTTTTCGCCGTAGGCAAATTCCAGATTGTCAAAATGAACATCGGCCCCGGCGGCATGAAGAGGTTTCGGAGCACTTGGTTCGGAGATTGTGCTTTTCAGGGCGAGCAATTCAAACACCCGTCGGCTGGACGCTTGGGCCTGGAGGAAGGTGTTTTGCAAGCGGGCCAGTTGCTTGATCGGACGGTACATGGCGAACATGGCCAAAAGCACGCCACCAAAATCTGCATAATTCAGGTGATTCCGGCCTTGAGCGGCCAGATAAAGAAAGACCAGGGCAACACCGACGGCGCCGAAAGTTTCCATTAATGGGCCGGGGGTTTCCATGGCGCGCAGGATGCGCATATACAGGCCAACGACCCGGCCCGCAGCGGCCCGAAACTGCTCCGTCACGAGCTGCTCCAGATTGAACGCCCGGATGATCCGATTGCCGGTGAAAGCTTCCGTCATGACGTTTGACAACTCGGCGAATTGCGTCTGCAGCTTGCCCGCGCTGCGCCGGGCTTTGCGCCCGTAGATGACAATGGGAATTACGCAGAGGGGCATCACCACCATCGAGATGGCGGTGAGTTTGGGCGCGGTCAACAACAGGTACATCACCAGCCCGAGCAACGTGGCCGGGTCCTTGACGATGGTTGCCATGGAATTGCCGAGGATGTTTTGCAGCGCAGCCGTGTCGTTCATGATTCGCGACATCAGTTCGCCGGTGTTCGTCCCGCTGAAGAATCCGGCGGGCAATTTCATCAGGTGGGCGAACAATTTCACGCGCAAGTCCGTGATGGCGCGGATCGCGGCCCATTGCAGAAAATAGTTATTCAGGTAGGTGAACAGGCCGCGCAAGAACATCACGGCGGGGATGAGCGCCACGAGGAGGATTACGGCTGCCGGCTGTGTCTTGAGGTCCGAAACGAGGGCCTGTTGCGCCGCATCTATCCATTCCCAGACGGATTGCGGGATCCGATCCGAAACCCAGGCCGGCAGCGCCCTCAACTGTTTCTGCACGGACGAACTCTCCGGGGAAAAAATCAGATGATAAATCCCGGTGGCGACGGCGATGGCCAGCGGCTCCATGAATCCCGCCAGCACCCCCAACAAGACGCCCAAGCCTAGGCGAAAGCGGTAGGGCATGGCGAAGGCGCTGAGATTCTTGATGAACTGGTTCATCCCGAAGAAAAATATGCGCGACCCCTCCCGCGCTAGGCGAGCTTATTGTGGTCGGGGCACGCCCGGTGCGGGCGACTGGAGCAACTCTCCAACCGCGGTGGCAACGGGTTCAACCTCCAACCTCGCCAGGCACGCCGCCCGATTTGCCGTCGCACACGGCGGCTCCCGCCGGTTCACGCAAACACACGGCACGCTGAACACCCGATGCTTCGCCCCCATCGGCATCCATGCGCTTGCGTCATGGTAATCCCGAAACAAGGAGATTGTCGGCCGTCCCAATGCGGCGGCCAGATGCAGCACTCCGGAATCCGCCCCGACATGCAGCTGGCAGCGCTGCAGCACCGCCGCCAGTTCGGCGATGCTCAAACCGTTCAGCGGCTTCAGATTATTGCTCGCCACTGCGGCCACGAGCGACCGCAACTGCGCTTCCTCCCGCGAGTGGCGGCTGCCCGTAGCCACAATCTGCAATTGCGGATGGAGCGCGAGCAATCGTTTCGCGAAGGCAATCCAGTTTTCCAGCGGCCATTCTTTGAGTGGACTGCTGGCACAAATCGAGAAGTGGATCGCGCCCTCCGGAACTAGAGTTACGGCTTGCCGACGGGCGGTTTCCGGCACGTGCAAATCCCAACGCGGCGATGATTCCAAATTCATTCCGCCCGCCGCCAGCAACTGCCGCCGTTGTTCGTACTCCGGCAATTTCGGGTCTCGACGGTTAAACCAGTCGCGGATACACCACCGGCTCCAAAAGTGCCAACGTTGGGCCCGACAGCCGAGACGATGGCGTGCCCGGACTATGCCGGCGTGAATGACGTTTCGATCTTGATCGCCGAAATTAATTGAGACATCGAACCGCAAACGCCGCAACGCAAGCAGCACCCGCAACTGCGCCACCAGGCTCCGCCGCTCGCGGGCTTGTTCCAAAACCCACTGCCGATCAAGGCACCCGGTCAGATGGTGGATCTCGGCTCCGACCGGGCTGCTTACCAGATGCAACTCGGCGCTTGGATAATTGGCGCGCAGGGCCCAAAGCGCGGGCACCAGATGAACCGCGTCGCCCAATGCGCCCGGATCAATCACCAAAACCCGGCGCGCGGAGCGGGTTTGCGAATAGAAATCAGCTGCGGCACTCATGCGGGTAAGGGCGGCGGGTTAACTTGGAGCAGTCGCTCCGCCACCGACAAGGCTGCGGACTGCGAACGGACGTCCGGGGCCAGCAGACATTCGACCCACGGGTGCTGATGGTAGTGTTGCGGGTTTGGGAAATTGAAGAGAGCCAGAGTGCGGACCCGCAACGCGACCGCCATGTGATAGGGGCCGGAGTCACTCGACAAAAACAGGCGGCACTGGGAAATCGCCCCGGCCAGCTCCAGCATGTTGGTCCGCCCAGCCAGGTCCAACACCGGACCCGGTGGCTTAAACCGCGATAAAAACTCGCGGTTGATCTCGCTTTCATAAGGCGCACCCGTCAGCAACAGCGCGAAATGATGCCGTTTTTGCAGGGCCTCGACCAATCCAGTTAGCAGGTCAAAATCCGGACGTTTGGGCCCGGCGCCGGTCGTTCCACAACCGATATTGAGTCCCAGCCAGGGACGGTTGTTTCCGTGCGGCAACTGATTTACCAGCCGGGTTTGGAACTCCCGACCTTCCTGTGTTACCGACAGTTCAATGGGCGTCCCGTTGCGTTCCAAACCCAAACCAGCGAGCGCCACAAAATCCCGTTCACAGTATTCCAGCGGCCAGGGAATTCCGTGTCGGCGGGCATAGGATTTTGCGGATGGCGCGGCGCGGCGATAAAAAAACCGTCGCAACGGCACTTGGGCGATGCCAACGGAAACCGCCTGCGTTTGCCGGGCCAGCCGCCAGGTTAGCACCGAGGTTCGCAAGCCGTTCGGTTCAAAATCCACGATCAGGTCCGGCGTGGTGCGCTCCGCCACGGCTTGCGCCTCGCGCCACAGACGCTGCCATCCGCCTTGATGGCGGGTTTGCTTGGTGGCAACGCTAAAACTGGCCAGCAGATGATGCCGCGCGATGAGTTGCTCGGAAGGCGAGCCAGGGTCGTTTGACAAGAACCAAAGGTGGAAGCGGGCGTGGGGCAAGGCGTTCCGAAGCACCCGCCAGGCGGCCGAACTGCGCAACAGGTCGCCGATGCCCGCGCTGTGCCCCTTGAGCAGCAGAATGTTGCGGGGCGGGTTGCGGAGAAAAGAAAAATTGGCTTCCGTCGT
>JADLHS010000404.1 GCA_020848635.1 Limisphaerales bacterium | reverse complement strand
GAAAAGATACCTGCCAGCATCACCACGAAGAAAATCCATCGCGCCCAATTGCGGCCCTGCAAAAAGACCCATGCAAAGAGCAGTAACGCTACAGTCTGCGCTATGGACACTGCGAAACTAGCCGGATTATACGCAGAAGCGCGAAAGGCGAGATTGAGGACGCGCAATCCTGCGCTCACCACCAAGAGTATCGCGGCGAGCTTAATAAATGTTGGTGGCGACTTACGCATACGATGCCCAACAAGGAATTATACCGGTCTGCATATCCTGCCGTTTGGGAGGATATGCGAATGGGACGATCAGCTTTTGGCGGATGGGGGTCATGGGCGGCTGATCCATGACCCGACTTTAGGCCGGGCCCGGCAGTTGGTCAAGCGGCGGCGGTGGCCAAAGCTGACCGGCGCACCCCGGCTAGCGACCCGAATCCCTCCGGAACGCTCGCGGGGAGGGTGTGCGGCCCGAGGTTCGATCAACGACCGGCTCGAAAAGCAAAAGGCAAGCGGGACGACTTCAGAAACTTTCCCGGGCGGGTTCAACCACGGATTGGAATGACGCTCCGCTGCGCTCCGGTCATTTCAATCCTTTGGCGATTAGCCGTCGTGGGTCTCATCTTTCTCAAATGTTGCTGTATCGGGGCTCGTAAAGAAAGTGCCAGTCAGAGGTTTGCCAGAACTCCTAGCCTGATGAACGTCCCGCTTCACAAAATCGGGAGACTCTTCCTGGTCCTCTGGCCGGTCAAAACTGCTACAAGACATGACATCCACTCGGCGCATCCCCTCACTCTGAAGAAGTCTGTCGGTCTGGGACAATGCCACCTCAATCGCCGTCTCGGGAATGAAGCACTGAACCAACGGCTCTGAGCCAAGCGTCAGGCCGATGGGATTCTCGGCAACGACGCGCACCTTGGTGAGAATAAGCCAAACACGTTGGAGAGTGGCGCTCATGCTCGATGGCAACGTCGCAGATCACAGACCCAGCGCCTGTAACGCTCTGATTGGAACAGCGAGGCGATCATGGGGTTCTGTGCATCTGCTTTATTGTTGGGCCGGATAAATAACCTCATATCTGTTTGCTCTTCTTCTGCAACACTGCGCCCACAACGACATTCAATATGGCGATAGAAACATATGCGGCCCCCAAGCCGGGTTGTGGCGATCTTAAGATGAAAATCGCTGCGCCGAAAAAGCATGCAGCGGCAAAGAAACTCATCGTCGCCCCGACTTTCCAGTTTCTAAATCGAGTAGCCTTCATAAATGTCCGTGAAATGCCGTGTTGCCCAACAGTAATATTCACCCAGAGTCAGACCTCGCAGAAGAGTGGGTCTTTGGGGCGGCTTCATGCCGCGAATCTAAGCCGCTCCAAGGAGTGCGTCAAATTCAGAATCAAGGGTTTATACCAGAGGCCAAACGGCCGCTGGCAGTGCCCGCAGCGGGGTTTTGGCTTCGTAGAACAAACCGACCAAGGACAAGCTCACCTTGTTTGTCTTTGGTCGGGTTTTTTGTATGAGCGCGGACAGGATGGACAAGGCCGACGTGAGTTTCTTCTCTATCACCCTTTTTCTATCTTTCTCTATCGTCTGACAGTGTTTTGGTTGCATTTTACTGCCTTTCAGTGAAACTGGCAGCAGTGTCGAAACCATTGAATTTATTGCTTGCCCAAGCAATTCAATGAAACTGAAGTAGGCCCAAGCTCAATTTGCCCATGATTCAGATCGCTGCGTCACAGCTTCACGGCCAACCGTTCAGTCCTGACCTAAACCCACGCTCCGAGGGCGGATGGCCATCGCCACGCCATGCACCATCGCGAAGCGTAGGGTCAGGGCTGTCTGCGCTCCCGCCCGGAGGCCAGCGGTTATGAAGCCACCGTCCTTTCGCACCACGTCGGTGCTTCTGGTCTTGTTATCCCTGTCCATCGGCTGGGGCATCCGGGGCAACTACGGGCACGAAGCCGGCGCGATGATACCCGGCGCCTTGACGGCGATTGCCGCCGCCTTGATGTCGGGCCGGGAAGATTGGCGGCGGCGGGTGCCTTACTTCGCGTTTTTCGGCGCGCTGGGCTGGGCCTTCGGCGGTTCGATCGCTTACATGCACCCGCCGACGTATACGGAGACCGGCCATCTCGCCACCCAGGTGTACGGATTTCTCGCGACCTTCTTCGAAGCGTTTCTCTGGGCTGGTCTCGGCGGGGCAGCCACGGCTTATGCGGCAGTTGAGGAGCGGGAAAAACTGACTGCTATTTTCCGCCCTTTGCTCTGGGTGTTTGGTTTTTGGGCGGTGCAATACTTCATGCAGGATACCCCCTTTGACCTCCAAGGCCGTTTGTTCCGGGCCTTCGGCGCGGACCACTCCGATTTTCGCCAGCGGGATCCGCTCTATTGGTTGGACAGTGAATGGCTGGAGGCGGTGCTCGCGCTGACGGCTTTGTGTCTGTTTGATCTCTGGGATCGGCGTTTCAGCAAGTTCGGTCACCTGGTGCTGTTGACCTTGGGCGGTGCCGTGCTGGGTTTGGGAGTTCAACAGTTGCTCGCGGCAACGGGTTGGCAAACCACCCTCGTGAATGCGCTCGTTCACCCGCAAGGGGACCTCACATTACTCGACCCCACCACCGGGGCCCCGAAGTTCGCGCCGGAAGACATGCTGACCAATTGGCCCGTAATTCTCTCCAAGATTCCCCGGCACATCGGCTGGAGCTTCGGCGCCGTGGGCGGCATGGCAATCTACTTCTGGCGCTATGGCGCGTGGCGCTCCGGCTCCGCGCTGCTCATGCGCATGGCGCTGTGGAGCATGATCGTCTTCCTGGTCGGACCGGTGTTGCTTTCGAATCTGCCGGTGTTCCAGAGCGTGGGTGGATTCCGCTTTACCCCGCCGCGGGGAGACAGTTGGGCCAACATTCTCGGCTGTTACATCGGGTTGATTCTCCATTTCCGAAAAACCGGACAGCAGCCGGTCGTCTTTGCCGCCGTCCTCTCGGGCGCGCTCGGCGGCCTGGCGTTGACGACCGCGCAGTTCGTCAAGGTGCTCTGCATTACGCCCGGCAATCCCCGGCTCACGGACAATCCGGCAGTCATTGAATTCTGGCACCATTGGCGCAGCGCCAACTGGCACAGCCTCGCGCTCGAACAATTTGCGGGCTTCCTTTACGGGCTCGCCATCCTCATCCCGATGGGCATGCTCGCCTCGCGGATCCCGGTGCGGCGGACCGAACCCCGCGTCCGCCCGTGGACCGAAATCTTCGCCGTGGTGTTCGTCTTCAACCTTGTTGCCTACATCAACATCGTCAAGAACATTGAGGACTGGACCAGCGTGCGCAAGATTGTGGTGAACGGCGCGCAAGGAACCTTCCAATCAGTGGCCGACTTTCTCCGCGCGCCCCTCATCGGCAAACTCACGTTCTCGTCCTGGACCTGGTTCACCCTGATGTGGTTCGCATTCACGGCCTGCACCGTTGCCGTGCTGATGCGCCATCGAAAGCATCCGGTCGCTTTGATTCCTTCAACGTGGCTGGGCAAGGGGCAGCTTCTCTATCTCCTGTTCCTTTGGCTCATCGTTGTCGCCAATTTCACCAAAGCCGTGGTGGCCTTCTCCGATGGTCGCATCGCGACGGAAGGCACGGTCATGTTCAATGCCCTCATTTGCACCTTCCTCCTCCTCGGCTTCGCGCGCCAACCGGACGAGCCGCCGCCCTTCCGGGAAGCCAACTTCGGTCGACTCATCCGTGGATCGGTCCTAGGGCTTTGCCTTCTGCTGCTGGCGACGACCGCGATTTACACGACCGGGATTCGCGCGCTTTACGGCAATCAAACCACCGGCTGGGGCGGGAATAATCTGCGCTTCGGCCCCAATGCCGACTGGCGCGTCAAACCGCTCCTCAGATCGAAGCGGCACAATTGAGCCTAAGCGGAACCGCATCCATCTTCTCTCGGTTGTCCTGCTGGCAATTCCGGGTCGGTTTGCGACTCCGCTGGAAATTGCCGCTGGCACCAACCCTGTTCGCCTGGGGATAAACCTCACGCCGAGCGATTTGCCCGCCCGCCACTGTCAGCTGGCCTTGCCGTCACCTTGACTTCGCCGCGCGCGTTCGGAACACTCCCTGCCCTATGGCCGAACCGAAAGAGAACGTCCTGATGGAAAAAATCGTGTCGCTGTGCAAGCGGCGCGGGTTCATTTACCAGTCGTCCGAAATCTACGGCGGCATCAACGGCTTCTGGGATTACGGCCCGCTCGGCGCGGAGCTCAAGCGTAACGTCAAGGAACTCTGGTGGAATACCATGACCCGCCTGCGCGACGACGTCGTCGGCCTGGAAGCCACCATCATCATGGCGCCCGCGATTTGGAAGGCGAGCGGGCATGTGGATACGTTCAGCGATCCGATGATTGACTGCAAAACCTGCAAGGGCCGGTTTCGCGCCGATCAGACCGATGAAATCGCGTGCCCGCAAAAACCCAGCAAATGCGTCAACGAATGTCACGGCGAGAAAACGGCACCGCGCGCGTTCAACCTCATGTTTCAGACGTACGTCGGCCCGCTGCAAGACGACTCCGCCGTGGCGTACCTTCGCCCCGAAACCGCGCAGGCCATTTTCGCGCAGTTCAAGAACGTACTCGAAACCTCGCGCCAGAAGGTTCCGTTCGGCATTGCGCAGGTCGGCAAGGCGTTCCGCAACGAAGTCACGCCGCGCAACTTCACTTTCCGCTCGCGGGAGTTTGAGCAGATGGAACTGGAGTTTTTCATCAAGCCTGACGAAGTCATCGAAGCTATTTCCGGCAGTGTGGCGACCGTTCCTGACCCCGGACATCCCGGCGAGCCGCAACCAAATTGGGGCTGGCAGGCATGGCATCAATACTGGGTCGAGGAGCGCGTGGCATTCTATGAACGCATCGGCTTGTCGCGCCATACGCTCGGCTTCCATGTTCAGACGCCGGAGGAACTCGCCCACTACGCCCGGGCTACGACGGACATCCTGTTCAAGTTCCCGTTCAGCAAACGCGACGGGCAAGGCGAGTTGAAAGGCGAGGAACTCGAAGGCATCGCCGCCCGCAGTGATTTTGATTTGAGCCAGCACCAGCGGTGCTCCGGCAAACCGATGGGCGTGTTCGACGATGAGCTCCGCACCGCCTGGGGCAAATTGCCGAAGGAAAAACAGGACGATCTCTGGCGGCGTTATTGCGAGAACCGCAAGAAGTACCTGACCAAGACCGGCGTCACCGATGAGGCGGCGACGAAACAGGCCACCGAGGACGCGAACGGCCTGGCGAAGGGCCAATACATTCCGCATGTCATCGAGCCGAGTGCGGGCGTGGATCGTTTGATCCTCGCGCTCCTCACGAATGCTTATTCGGACGCCACCAAGACGGACGAGAAAGGCAAGGTCGAGACGACCGTGGTGCTGAAGTTTCACCCCCGCGTCGCGCCCATCAAGGTTGGCGTGATGCCATTATTAAAGAACAAACCCGAACTTGTGACGAAGGCGCACGAAGTTCGCGACCTCTTGCGTCCGTGGATGAATGTGTTTTACGACGACGGCGGTTCGATCGGCCGCCGTTACGCCCGGCAGGACGAGGCCGGCACCCCGTTCTGCCTGACAATTGACTTCGACACGCTGGGCGAAAAGCCGGAACTGCTCAACACGGTGACCCTGCGCCATCGTGACGATGGCCGACAGGAACGGCTGGCAATCGGCGACCTGTTAACCTGGTTGCTGCCGAAGATTCGCTAGCCCGGAAATGAACGGCGAAGTTCCAACCGCGAAGCTTCCGGAGTCCAAGGTGCTTTCCGCAAAGACGCTCACCACCTCGGCGCGCATTTCGTTCGGCATCATGGCGGTGCTGCTCGTGCTGATTGCGTGGCTGCATCTCGGCACGCTGGTGTTGACGGCGATGTTTGGCTACTTCGCGATGCACCTGTTCAGCTTCGGCCGGAGCAAGACGCTCGGCGTGGCACTCTATCTCGTCGCGGTCGTGGCCATCGCCACCGGCTTGTTTTTCTTTTCCAAGCGGGCGTACAAGACGTTGCCGGAAATCGCGGATAAGACAATTCCCGCAGTGGTACAGTTCGCGGAGCGCCAGGACTTTGAACTTCCGTTCACCGATTACGCCAGCCTCAAAACCCTGGTGCACCAAGAGGTCGGAGAGCGCCTCACCAATGTCGGGACGTACGCGCGCACCGCCGCCTTGCAACTCGCCATGTTGATCATCGGGGTGGTCGTGGCCGTGAGCCTGTTCATCAACGCGAAGTGGGAAGTTGAGGACGACCCGGATGTGGTCAAGAATAGCCTCTACGCCACGGTTGTGCGGGAGATCGTGATCCGGTTCGTGACCTTTTTTGCCAGCTTCGCCCGGGTCATCGGCGCGCAGATCATCATCTCGGTGATCAACACCACGTTGACGGCGATTTTTCTCATCTGGAATCAGTTCCCCTACACTTCGGTCATCATTGTGCTCACCTTTCTGTGCGGCCTGTTGCCCATCATCGGCAACCTCGCCAGCAACACCCTGATCATTGGCGTGGCATTCACCATTTCGCCGAAGCTCGCGGGCATTGCCCTGATTTTTCTCGTGGTGATCCACAAGCTGGAGTACTTCCTTAACAGTAAAATCATCGGCGACCGGATTAAGAACCCGATGTGGCTCACCTTGATTGGCCTGGTGCTGGGCGAAAAACTCATGGGCATCCCGGGTATGATTCTCGCCCCGGTCGTGCTGCACTACATCAAGGTGGAAGCCTCGCGCAATAAGGCCGACGACGAAGGGGCGGATGCGGTCAAGGCGAACTCAACCAAGTGACCCAAAAAGCCGTGCCCGGCAGCGTTGATGACCAGCGACCAACCTCCCCTCAAAAAGCGCGCGCCAACGCTTTACCTCATCATCGGAATCAAGCTGGTCAAAGGCGCGTTGTTCGTCACTCTGGCTTTCGTAGCCTACGCTCTTTCCGACAACAACCTGCCGACAGAGTATCAGCACCTGTTGCACTTTCTCCGGCTCAACCCGGAGAAGCGATTCTGGACCCAATTGGCAGTCCAAGTTGGGCAACTGACGGAGGCCCGCGTGGTCTGGGCTGCCTTGGGGACTTTGATTTACAGTCTCTTCTCCTTGGTGGAGGGCATCGGCCTGATGTTCCGCGTGAGTTGGGCCGGATGGCTGGCGATTGGCGAATCGGCGTTCTTCATTCCAATTGAAGTGTTCGAACTCGTCCATCATCCCTCGTGGATGGTCGCCGGCATTCTCGGCCTGAACATTTTCATCGTTTGGTATCTGTTCGCCAACCGAGCCCGCCTGTTCCGGCATCATGACTGACCGCGCTTCCGGACGCGTGGGCCCGGTCAATCTCCCGCGCTCTCGGGCGGTTTGCCAGCGTTGGAGAATTTGGAGCTTTTGCGCGTTGGGCTTTCATGGCAGCTTCCGCGCGTGACGACGGCTGTAGCCATTCAACTCCTTGAACAATTTCGCGCCGGCGGCGTGGGTCGCGATCAGGTGCTGCACGCGTTTCAAGCCGCCCCGGTGGCGGACCTCGGTTTCGCCCAGGTGGACACCCACCGGGCGCTGCGGAAAGGTTTCCCCGAAGTGATTTTTGGCGCGGGCAAAACGCCCGAGCAAATCGTGAAAATCGCCACAACCCTCGTGGCGCACGAGCAACGGGTCCTCATCACCCGCATCACCGCCGAACACGCCCGGGCCCTGCAGAAAAAATTCAAGCGCGCGGTTCACCACGAGTTGGCGCGCTGCGTAACCATCGAGAAAGCGCCTTTGCCCCGACGCGGCGGCTGCATCGCCGTCATCTGCGCCGGCACGAGTGATTTGCCGGTTGCGGAGGAAGCCGCGATCACCGCCGAAATCATGGGCAATCGCGTGGAGCGGATCGTGGATGTGGGCGTGGCGGGCCTGCATCGCATCCTGGCACGGCAGGAAATCCTTCAAAAAGCGAACGTCCTGGTCGTCGTGGCCGGCATGGAAGGCGCCCTGCCGAGCGTGGTCGCCGGGTTGGTGAGCAAGCCCGTCATCGCCGTCCCGACCAGCGTAGGTTACGGCGCCAGTTTCGGCGGCATGGCGGCGTTGCTCGGCATGTTGAACAGTTGCGGCAGCGGCGTGACGGTGGTGAACATTGACAACGGCTTCGGCGCTGGCTACGCGGCGAGCCAGATCAACGCTTTAGCTGACCCTTCTTAGTCTTAATCTTTCTCCTAATCTCCCAACCGGATGATTCGTTGCTTGGATATGGAGAAAGAATACGATTAAGCGCGGAACGAAATGAAAACCCTTTATCTCGACATTTTCAGCGGCATCAGCGGCGACATGTTCATTGGCGCGCTGATTGATCTGGGCGTGGACGCGCACAAACTCGAACGCGAACTCGGCAAGCTCAAGCTCAACGGCTACCATCTCCACGTCGCGCGCCAGCACAAGTCCGCCATCGAAGGGGTGAAGTTTGACGTGCATCTCGCGCACGCGCATCGTCACGAGCATGAACCCGGTCACGCCCACGAGCATCCTCACCATCACGGCGAACAAGACCACGGCCACGACCACTCTCACAGCCAGAAGCATCACGAGCACGACGAACATGGCCATGACGAACAGCGCAGCTTCACCGAGATCAAGCATCTCATCAGCCAGAGCAAACTCTCGCCGTGGGTAAAAAAGAAGGCCGTCGCGGTCTTTCAACGCATCGCGGAGGCGGAGGGAAAGATTCACGGCCTGCCCCCGGCACAGGTTCATTTTCATGAAGTCGGCGCGGTGGATTCCATCGTGGACATCGTGGGCGCGGCCATTGGGCTGGAAATGTTGGGTAAGCCGCGCGTAGTGGCGTCACCGGTGGTCGAAGGCACCGGTTGGGTAAAATGCACGCATGGGCGCTTCCCCGTTCCCACGCCGGCCACGCTCGCCATTCTTGGCGCGCGCGGCATCGGCCTCACGCAATGCGATGAGCCGCACGAACTGGTCACGCCCACCGGCGCGGCGCTGCTCGCCGAGTTTGCCGAGCGCTTTGAGCCGATGAGCGGGTTGGTGGCGGAGCGGATCGGTTTCGGGCTGGGAACGCGCGATAATAAGACGCGGCCGAATGTGTTGCGGGCGGTGCTCGGCAAATCGGGGCCGGCAACCCCGAACCTCCAACCCTCAACTTCCAATGCCCAACGGTACGATTGGGAAACCGATCGCATCGCGGTCCTGGAAACCAATCTGGACGACATCAGCGGGGAAATTCTTGGTCGCTTGGTCGAAACAGCGCTCGCCGCCGGTGCGCTGGACGTCTTCCACACGCCGATTCAGATGAAGAAGAATCGGCCGGGTGTTCTGCTCACGGTGCTCTGTGCCGAGGCGGAGGCGGACCAGTTTAGCGAAATGATCTTGCGCGAGACGACCGCGTTCGGCGTGCGGCGCACGTTGGCGGAGCGGCGCAAGCTAAGGCGCGAATTCACAGTCGTGAAAACCCAGTTCGGCAGCGTGACCGTGAAGCTCGGCCGGTTGAACGGGAAAGTCGTGCAGGCCGCGCCGGAGTTTGAGTCGTGCAAGCAGCTCGCGGCGGCGAAAAAAGTTCCCCTCAAACAGGTTTACGAAGCTGCCATGAAGGCCGCGAGAAAATAGTTTTTCAAAGGACTCGGGCGGAACTACCGCTTGGCGCTGAAATTTGGGCCGCGCCGCAGTGCAGCCCCACCAGGAATTAACCCATGAAGAAATTCGATAGCATTGAATCCGTCATCGCCGACCTTCGCCGGGGCAAAATGGTCATCGTCGTGG
>JADLHS010000403.1 GCA_020848635.1 Limisphaerales bacterium | reverse complement strand
CGGCAGTCCCACGCAATTGGGCTTTGCCGATTTCCGTGCCTATGTGCGCCATTATCTCGAAACCGTAAGACCCCGGGTGCTGTCATACGACTTCTATCCCCTGCGGGACGAAGTCACCGAGGATGCGGGATGGTTCAGCGATTTGGCGATTACGCGAGAGGAATCACGCCGGGCCGGCATTCCTCTCTGGGTGTTCATGCAAAGTGAGGGCATCAAAGGTTATTTGCGAGTCCCCAATCGTGCGGAAGTGTTCTGGCAGGCCACCACCGCCTTGGCCTACGGTGCGCGGGGTATCTGCTGGTTCACCTACTGGACGCCAACCCCGGATCAGGGCCTGGCCCGCATCGAAGGAGCACCGCCGTTATTCGCGGAGCAACATTATGGGGGAATGTTGGACCTTAACGGCGTGCGCACGCCGGTTTATGATCATGTCCGCGATGCCAATCTGTTTCTTCACCGCGCCGGACGGGCGTTGCTGGATTGGGACAATGCTTTTGTTGCCCACATTCAACATGGCAAGCTGCTAGAGCCAGGCTCTTCTCCGATCGTGACCATATTGGGAGAGGAAGCCAATGTTGTGGCCGGGACATTCCAGCGGCAGGGGCAGTATCGCGTTCTGCTTGCCAACCTCAGTTGGGAAAAACCTTCCCGCTTCCGACTCGAAACCACCGGCCCAGGACAGGTAGTTCGGTTGCTGACGGCAACGGAAACGAATTCCCAACAAGTTCTGGACAAGAGCGGCCAGTGGCAACTCGAACCCGGCGGAGCGATTCTGCTGGAAATAACCCAATGAAACAAATCCACCCCCAATTGACACTTACAAACCATGAAAATGACAACTCGTCTCCTGTTGGTTGCCATCAGTTTCTTTGTCGGTAGAGTGGCGCACGCGGCCACGCTTGAGCCAGTGGCCTTGCGTTGCGAATACCGCGTGAACCCGCTCGGCCTGGATGAAATGCAGCCGCGCTTGACATGGCGCGTCGAGTCTGGCCAGCGCGGGCAAAAACAGACAGCGTATCGGATTCTCGTGGCCAGCCGCGCTGAATTGCTCCGGGAAGACACTGGGGATTTGTGGGATAGCGGTAAAGTTCTATCCGACGCATCAGTCCTATTGCCCTACGCTGGCAAACCGCTCACTTCGCACACCGAATGTTTTTGGAAAGTGCAGGTCTGGGATTCCACCGGCAAAGCTTCCGGCTGGAGCAAGGCTGCCAAGTGGACGCTGGGAATTCTCTCCCCCGGCGAATGGAAAGCAAAATGGATCGGTCGGGACGGCATGCACACGAGCAATGTTCTCTCCGGCACGTCGTGGATCTGGTTTCCGGAAGGCGAGCCCGCCAAGGCTGCCCCTGTTGAGACGATCTATTTCCGCCGCGTCGTAACGATTCCCGCCGGCCGCAAGATCAGCCGCGCCATTTTCCAATACACCGGCGACAACGAAGCCCGTGGCTGGATCAACGATTCCGACATCGGCGTGGGGAACAATTTCAAGACCGTCAAATGGAACGATGTCACGTCATGGCTGGAGTCCGGCAAGACTTATGTGTTCGGCCTCGCAGGCCGCAACGAGGGGACAAATGACAATCCTGCCGGCGTGATCGGTTCATTGACGCTTGAATTCACGAGCGGCGAACCGCTCATCCTCCAGACAGATGCGAGTTGGAAGGCATCCAAAAACGTCGCGAAAGACTGGAACACGCTCAGCTACGACGACTCGAAATGGGTCGCCGCCAAAGTTCTTGGCCCGGCGGGAATGGAGCCATGGCGTGAGACGCGCGTTCCGGAAGATCGGCGTCTGCCAGGGCGATGGCTGCGCAAGGAATTTGCCATCGAGAAGAAGGTTCAGCGCGCGACGGTTTATTTTTCCGGACTTGGCCTTTCCGAGTTTTACGTCAACGGTGAAAAGATCGGCGATGCCGTCCTCTCCCCCGCTCTCTCGCAATATGACAAGCGTGTGTTCTACGTCACCTACGACGTGACCAAGCAGCTTCGCAGCGGTGTGAACGCGCTCGGCGCGGTGCTGGGCGGCGGACGCTTCTACTCCGACCGCAACAAGGATCACGTGGGCACAGTAAATTTCGGCTGGCCTAAAATGCTGCTGCACCTGCGTATTGAAAACACCGACGGCTCGGTGAGCGAAGTCGTTAGCGATGGGGATTGGAAACTTTCGCTCGACGGCCCGATTCTGTCGAACGGCGAATACGACGGCGAGGAATACGATGCGCGCAAAGAATTCCCCGGTTGGAGCAAGGCTGGTTTCGAGGATGCAACGTGGCGGAAGGCTGAAGTCATTTCAGCGCCAACGGGCGTGGTTTCGGCGCAGATGATCGAACCCATCCGCGTCATCCAGAAGCTCAAGCCCGTCGCGTTCGCCGAGGTGAAACCCGGCGTGTTCATCTTCGACATGGGACAGAACATGGTCGGCTGGTGCCAGCTCAAAGTGCGGGGCGCAGCCGGCACGACCGTGCAACTGCGGCACGCCGAGACCACGAATTCCGACGGCACGCTTTACATGGCAAACCTT
>JADLHS010000402.1 GCA_020848635.1 Limisphaerales bacterium | reverse complement strand
GTTCCGGTCGCGATGCCACAGCGTTTGAACCGGCGCGGTTAGCTGAGGCATTCCCAGTGAAACCCGCCGCAAAAAGTTTTGGAGTCGGCATCGCTTGGTCCGCCTCGGTGGATCTCGATATCTGGGTCCAGCCCTATACTGGAGCCGCCGAGCTGTCGTTTCACAAAACCAATTCAGCGCAAGGCCGTTATCAGCATGACTGGCGCAGCGGCAATCTTGGATTGGACTATGAGTATGTTTTGTTGAATCCCGACCAGAACGTGGATCTCTCGCGGATTGGGTGCTGGGTCAACTACTACTCGGGCAAGGTTGCTCCGATTCGTGGCATCGTGGTGGTGCACTATGAAGGCCGTGCCTATCAGGGCGAGTTCACCCTCAATGCTCCCAACGGCAATCAAGCCGCTGATCATGACCGACGCCAACAGGGTCGCTGTTGGGTTCAAATCGACGTGGCCGCCATTGTCCGCTCCGGCCAGTCGTTTCAATCAACCAGCACGGCACGCTGATCCGGCAGGGCGCCCAACAATCCAGCTCCGCTCCAGTTCATGAACGAATTACCAGCCAATGCGATTGCGACGAAGGTTTCCGATGCCTTCGTGTAGGTCGGATTGTTCATGAATGGAGCGGGGCGGACCGTTCCAATTCGATTTTCCCCGGCGAGTACATGACTTATGGGCCAGGACAAACAGCTACACGGCATCAGCCTTGAAGCGGTCGTTCAGAAACGAACGCTCGATCAAGCCCTGAATGCCAAAGAGTTTGCAGTCCTAGCGGGCATTTCTTACTCGGCGGCGCGGAAGTGGTTTCGGCGGCCCGGCTTTCCGGTCGTCAGTGGCGTGGTGTTTTGGCAGGACTTCGTTCAATGGCGCAAGGACCAAGCCAGTCTAACTCTTGGCAAGCCAGCGCACAGCAATAATGAGGTCACAAATGTTCCCCCGGTAAAATTGCAATTTCCCGAACGCGCCGCGCGAATTCTTCGCCAGGCAACTTCCTGAAGTGGTAACGAACAGACCTGTGAAGATTTTCGTGGTATGACAAGAGTTCAACTGACGTCAGAAACCAGTGACTACTCGCATCACCCTTGAACGATCTCACCATTGCTTCATCTTGTTCAAGTCGGCCAGTGTGGTTGAGAAGGTAGTCGTCTCCCAGCGATCAGAGGCGCATTCCAGCAATCCGCAGCAGAGCAACTTGCCGAAATCTTCGGGACTATTTCAGAGCCGCCAGATACCGATTTTGAACGCTAAGTCGGTCGGCGAAAGCCGATCGTTCACACTTCAAAACTGGCGCGAAAAATTTCGCAAACAGGGCGGCCAAATCCTCGTTTCGGGCTCAGAAATCACAAAAGCGAAGTTTTTTGCAGAGGGAAAAATGCTATGCTATTTACTTGCACTTTACTTGCACATTGTCGTAAGTGCTTGATTGTAAATGGAGCGGGTGAAGGGAATCGAACCCTCGTCTCAGCCTTGGGAAGGCCACATTCTACCATTGAACCACACCCGCCAACTGCCTCCTCTTGTAACAAACGGGCAGCCGACGCGCAATCAATTTGCGTCGCCCATCGGCCGGCCTCTGTACGAATGTAAAGTTGCGCTAGCCCGCCGAGTGACTAGAGTTTTCCGGTCCAGCGGTTGATTTGATTACGCATGAACATCGTTCAACTTACTCCCGGTGCCGGCGGGATGTTTTGTGGCAATTGCTTCCACGACAATACGCTCGTGGCCACCTTGCGCCAGTTGGGGCACGACGCCACGATGCTGCCGCTGTATCTGCCGATCAACGTGGACGAAACGGATGAGAGTGCGGGCAACCCGATCTTCTTCGGCGGCATCAATGTTTATCTCCAGCAAAAGTCCGCGTGGTTTCGTCAGGCCCCCGCTTGGCTGCACCGTTTGCTGAACTCCCGCCGCCTCCTCGAATGGGCCGCCGGGCGTGCCGCCAAAACGCGCGCCACCGAAGTGGGGGAACTCCTGCTTTCCATGTTGCGCGGTGAAACCGGCAATCAAAACCGCGAGATCACCGAACTCATCGGCTGGTTGCGCGAACACGCAAAACCGGACGTCATCTGCCTCTCCAATGCCCTGCTCGTCGGCATGGTGCGCCGGTTGAAGGCCGAGCTCGGCGTGCCGGTGGTCTGTTTGCTCCAGGGGGAAGAACCGTATCTCGACGCGCTGCCGGTCGAGTTGCGCCCGGTCGTTTGGAATTTGCTGGCCGAACGGGCGGCGGATTTGGATGCGTGGATCGCACCGAGTCGCTGGAACGCCGAGGCCATGAAATTGCGGCTCAACTTGAAGCCGGAGCGGGTGCATGTGGTGCCCGATGGAATCAACCTGGCGGGTTATCAAGGCGAAGGGCGAAGGACAAGGGGCGAAAGCCAGCGTGCGCCCGTCCTCGGCTACTTTGCCCGGATGTGCCAGGACAAGGGGCTGGATACGCTGGTGGAAGCGTACATCCAGCTCAAGCAGCGCGGACGCGTGCCGCGCTTGAAACTGCACATCGGCGGCGGCTGCGGTCCGGGGGATGAACCCTTCGTCAAGTCGCTGCGCGTGCGGCTCGCGGAAGCGGGTTATATCGGGGAAGTCGGCTTCAGCCCGAATCTGAATCGCGCGGAGAAACTGGAGTTTCTCCAGGGGCTGACAGTGTTTTCCGTTCCAGCGAATTATGGTGAGGCCTTTGGCCTTTACGTCATTGAGGCTATGGCCGCGGGCGTGCCGGTGGTACAACCGCGCACCGCCGCGTTTCCGGAGATTATCGCGGCCACGGGTGGCGGCGTGTTGTGCGAACCGAACGACGCGAAGTCACTGGCCGAAGCGCTGGAAGATCTGCTCCTGAACCCGGAGAGCGCCCGGGCGCTGGGCGAGGCCGGCCGCCGGGCGGTGACCGAAAAATTCAGTGCCGAAGCGATGGCCCGGGCGACCTTGCGGGTGTTTGAGGCGGTGAAGCAGCACGGATAACCAAACCAGCGTGCCAAGACCCGGCGCCAAACGGGTTGCTTATGGGATTTGCATGGCTCAACCTCAAAAGTTGGTTCGTTGTACGGTCATAGATCAGTCCATTGCAAGTAATCTTGAAGGTTGATGAACACAAAACTAAAAACCGGGGCGTGGGTGATCGTGGCGCTTGGCATTGGTGCGCTGTTGCTGTTGCAGCAGTTGCAGATCAAGCGTTTGGTGGCCGAATGCGCAGCTCTGCGCACCCAACTCAATGAAACGGCATCGTTGCAGGAGAGCAACGCGCAATTGGCCGCGCAGCTGAAAGCCATTGAGGAAACATCACAGGCGGACCGGACTGAATTGATGCGGCTGCGCGGTCAGGGAGTGAGACTGCGCCAGCTCGAGCAGGAGAACACCCAACTGAAAGCTCAGGGTAAACAGTTGACCCAGCGACTACGCGAGGTTCAATCAGCGGCTGCTACTACGGCCCTACCAACAGTAATCCCGGCATCAGACGTGAAGGTAACAATGAAGACAACAACCTTGGCCCCGCCGGCCAATGAGACTGATTTGGGCTCGATTGAGTTTGCGGACGGTATCGCGGTCCGTTTTGACCTTGGTGGGGGAACCAATTGTGTGGTCACACCAAAAATCCTTTCGGACGGCAATGCTCAAATGCAGATCAGCGTCGAGGTAACCAATGCCGATGGGACAGCTTCGCTCCTGGGACAGTCATACCTCACCGCCCGTCCCGGTCAGCATTGCTCCATCTCAGTTGGCGACCGCATGATTGCGTTAGCCCCCAAGCTGAAAACACAATGATACCCGCGAGCGCGGCATCACGGAAGCTTTGACGCAGGTTCATCATTTTGGACAAGCCGATTTCAAACCGCTGTTCGATAGAGAGTCAACACCAGGAACGCGTCCGTCCGGAGTTTTCCCCTCGCAGTAACAGTTACGAACCAGTTGAAGACCCCTCCGCTAGTGGGAATTTACGGATCTTTGCACTTGCTGGCGGGCGCGCGGGCGGATGACAATCCACGCATCATGTTTTCGCACGTTGTTATTTTTTGGACGGACCCGGCGCAGCCGAATGCGACGGAGGAATTGATCGCCGGGGCAAACCACTACCTCAAACCCATCCCTGGCGTGGTGCAATTTCACGTCGGCAAGATGGTCACCAGCCCCCGGCCCGTGGTGGATCAAAGCTATCAGGTGGCGCTCAATTTGATCTTCCCGACCAAGCAGGCACAGGACGATTACCAGGTGCATCCGTTGCACGTCGAGTTCGTGGAGAAGGTCTTCAAGCGCGTCTGCGTGAAGGTTTTAATTTACGACTTTGCGTAATTTCAAAACTGGCCTGCGGGCCGCGTCTCGCGCATTTTCCTGCCATGCGAATCGTTCGTTCCACCGCCGCCATGCAACGGCTCGCCCGCCAGTGGCAACGCCAAGGCCAGCGCGTGGGCTTTGTGCCCACGATGGGCTACCTGCATGCTGGTCATCTGAGCCTCGTGCAGGAAGCCCGTCGGCGCATCGGTCCAGTCGGTCAGGTCGTGGTCAGCATTTACGTCAACCCGACGCAATTCGGACCGCAGGAGGATTTGTCCCGGTACCCCCGCGATTTGAAGCGTGATCTGAGACTGTGCCGGGCGGCCGGCGCGGATGTTGTGTTCACGCCCACCGATGCGGAGATGTATCCGGGGTGGGGCAAGGCTGCTGACGAGCCGGCTCACGGGGACGCTCGCCCCACCTTCAGCACCTACATCGTGGAGGAGCAGTTGTCGCGATGCATGGAAGGTGCGGCGCGGCCCACCCATTTTCGCGGCGTGACGACGGTGGTGGCGAAGTTGTTCAACCTCGTGTTGCCGGAGTTGACGGTGTTCGGTGCGAAAGACTGGCAACAGGCGGCGATCATCCAGCGCATGACGCACGATCTGAATTTTCCGGTGAAAATCATCGTGGCCCCGACGGTGCGCGCCCTGGACGGCCTGGCCTTGAGTTCGCGCAACCAATACCTCGACGCAGCGCAGCGGGCGCAGGCGGTGATCCTGTCCCAGGCCATCAAACGGGCCCGTGTCGCGGTGCGCAGAAAAAGCATGCCTGCCGCCCGGTTGAAGACTGATTTGAGGAACTTCATCGCTTCCGCGCCCCTGGCCCGTCTCGATTACGTGGAGGCGTTTGATCCGGACACGCTAACGCCTGTCATCACTGCGAAGCGCGGCACGCAGTTGGCACTGGCGGTGTTTTTTGGTCCCACGCGGCTGATTGACAATGGGCGGTTGTAAGGGGCGCTACCGGCCCCAGGTCCGCAGCCACCCCGCTGGTGTGGAGCGGTCGCAGTTCGTCGGGGCGAGGCTAATAAAGTTGGTTTGCGAGGCTTCGACCAGGCAAGATTCATGGCGATGAAAATGTTTTGGAAATTGACAGTTCTGCTGTTGGCCGGCGCGCTGTTGGTCAGTTGTGGCAAACCCGCTGCATCGGCGCCGGGGGCCGCAGCGCGTTCGGAGGTTGACCCCGTTCGCGGTCATCTGCTGCATGCGCAGCCGAAATTGCCGACCATGAAGGTGTGGCTGGGCCGCGAGGAAATGATTGCCGAGATCGCCCTCGCCCCGGTGGAAATTGCCACCGGCATGATGTATCGGACCAACATGCCGGAGAATACCGCGATGCTCTTTGTGTTTTCGGACGCGAACATCGGGCCAAAGAATTTCTACATGCGCAATTGTGTGGTGCCGTTGTCCGCCGCCTACATTACCCCGGAGGGCACCATCGCGGAAATCATTGATCTGCAACCGGGCGACGAGCGCGGGGTGCAATCGCAATCGAGCAATCTGCAGTTTGTCTTGGAGGTGCCGCAAGGCTGGTTCGCGCGGCATAATGTTCGCGCAGGCATGGCGGTGCGCACCGAGCGCGGTTCGTTGCGCGAAACCTTCATCCGCCGGTGAAGCCGGCGGGCCGGTTTCTGATTGAGGGAGGCGTTTCCGGCATCGTTGTGCCACTGGATGCGGGAACGGTCGTCGGCGCGCTGCGCGCTTATTATCGGCACAGGATGCGGTGCAGCGGCAACCGTTTTTGAGCCGAAGCCGTTCTTGACGGGAGGGTGCGGCTTACCTACTCTCCCCGGCCCGTGGAACCGGGAAAACCCGTCACGGTTTTCCATTTTCATCGGTCGAAAGCACTTTTATGAACGTCACAGTCGAAAATTTGGCCCCGTGCAAGAAGCTTGTGCGGGTGGAGTTGGATGCCGCCGCCGTGGATGCGGCCTTTGCGGCCACGGAAAAGGACTTCCAGAAGCAGGCCAATCTGCCCGGGTTCCGGCCCGGCAAGGCGCCGATCCCCATGGTGGTTCGAAAATACGACTCCGAAATCAAGGACGAGGTTAAACGCAAGTTGATCGGCGATTCGTACCGTCAGGCGATCGAGGAACAAAAGCTCGATGTGTTGGGCTACCCGGACATCGAGGAAATTCAATTTGGTCGCGGGCAGGCACTGCAATTCGCCGCCACCCTCGAAACCCCGCCCGAGTTTCAAATGCCGGAATACAAGGGGCTGCCGCTCAAACGCGAGGCCAAGGAAGTGTCCGAGGCGGATGTGGTCCGTGCCTTGGATTTGCTCCGCGAACGGCAGACGGATTTCAAGCCCGTCGAACGAGTTCTGGCCAGCGGTGACATCGCCGTGGTGAATTACACTGGCACCAGCGAGGGTCAGCCGCTCACTGAAATCGCGCCCACGGCCAAGGGCCTCACGCAGCAGCAGGGATTCTGGGTGGAGATGAAGGCGGATTCGTTCATCCCCGGCTTCGCGGATCAATTGCTCGGGGCCAAGGTCGGCGAGAAACGCACAGTGAACGTGGATTTCCCGCCCGACTTCGTGAGCAAGGAACTGGCCGGACGCAAGGGCGTCTATGACGTTGAAGTTGTGGAGGTGCGGGAGAAGGTTTTGCCGGTGCTGGACGACGCGTTTGCCAAGAGTTTCGAGGCGGAAAACCTGGAGAAACTGCGCGAAGGGGTGCGGCGCGACCTGGAGAATGAATTGAAATTCAAGCAGAGCAAGGATGCCCGGGCCCAAATCGTCCGCGAGTTGCTCGGCAAGGTGAATTTTGAACTGCCAGAGAGCGCGGTCGCGAACACGACCCGCAATATCGTTTATAATTTGGTGCAGGAAAATGCGAAGCGCGGTGTTTCCCGCGACATTATCGAAAAGGAGAAGGATGCGATTTACTCCGCCGCCTCGATGAATGCCAAGGAACAGGTGAAACTGTCGTTTCTGGTGCAGCGCATCGCGGAAAAGGAAGAAATCAAAGTCGCGCAGGAAGAGGTCTTGCGTCGCATCCAGACGCTGGCGGGGATGTATCAAATTCCGCCGGAGAAGTTCATCAAGGATTTGCAGAAACGCAACGGTATCGTCGAAATCTATGACCAGCTCGCCCACGAGAAAGTCATGGAGTTTCTGGAGAACAATGCCGCGGTCGAAACCGTGCCGGCCACGGCCTAAGCCGGATGCCCGATGCTGAAACCGGTCAAAAGGACAAAAGCCGGACAAGCGGGCGGCCACTTCGCCATCGTCGCGTCGCGGTACAACGCCCGATACGTGGACTCGATGTTGCGCGCCGCCCAGGTGGAATTGAAGCGCGCCGGAGCGACAGCTCAGGTGGTGCGGGTGCCGGGGGCATATGAGATACCGGTGGTGGCGTCAAAGTTGACCACCATTTACCCCCGCCCGGCCGCTATTATCTGTCTCGGTGTCATTTTACGGGGCGAAACCACGCACGCGGCCCACATTGGCGAGGCGGTGAGCCGGGCGCTGATGGAGATTCAGGTGGCGAGCGGCGTGCCAGTGATTCACGAAGTCTTGCTGCTGGAGAACGAGTTGCAGGCGAAGGCGCGCTGCCTCGACCTACGGTGCAACCGGGGTCGGGAAGCCGCCCAGACGGCGCTCAAAATGGCCCAAGTGATGGTGAAACTGGGCGCAAAACCTTTTTGAAGAAATTCCAGAAGCCCGCGTCAGAGCCACAATGAGCAGGAAGGAATGTTATGACGTGAGCTTGCTCAACGGACGGGGGGTTGCTAACCTTGGAATGATTTTTCGAACTAGAACAATAAAAACTATGAAACTGAATCAAACTCTGGCGCTGATAGCCAGCTTTACCACTGCGTTGCAGCTTGCGACGGCGGGCAATATCACCGGCAAAGTCACCCTCAAAGGCGCCCCGCCGGCAGAAAAGGAAATCACCGGTGTCACAGACCCAGTCTGTAGCGCGGCGCACCCTACACCGATGAAGACGCGCTTTTATATGGTGGGGACGGGCGGTGAACTTGCGGATACGGTGGTGATGCTCAAGGGCATTACCGGCAAATCAACGGGTGCTTCCGCTGCGCCGCTGCTGATTGACCAAAATGGTTGCGAGTACCTTCCCTACGTGGGCGCGGTGCAAACCGGGCAGAAGATTTCGGTTAAGAATTCCGACCAAACCATGCACAATGTTCATCCCACCCCGGTCAACACCGCAGGCGGAAACAAGGAGGAAAACAAGGCCCAGTTTGCCGGCGCTGCGGATTTAACCTTCACCTTTCCGGCGGCCGAAACCTTCCTCCGCTTCAAGTGTGATGTGCATCCGTGGATGTTCTCCTATATCACCGTCGTGGATCATCCCTACTTCGCGGTGACCGGCAAGGATGGTGCATTCACGATCAAAGATGTACCGCCCGGCAAATACAAAATCGTGGCGTTGCACCGCAAAGCCGCGAAAGACGGCGTCGAGCAGGACATCGAGGTGACGGCAGATGGGGCGAAGTTAGACTTTGCGCTGGACGTAAAGTAGGGGGTTCGATTTTCGGAAAACCGCTGCGGCTGGGAACGTCGCAGCGGTTTTCGTTTTTTTCATACTCCATCCGCTTTGATCAATGCCTGAGTCCCGCTTCAATCCTTGGCTGCATCGCTTCGCCGTCCTCACGGCACTGGCGACATTGGCGCTGCTCGGCGTGGGCGGACTGGTGACGAGCCACGGGGTTGGGATGGCTGTGCCGGACTGGCCGAATACTTACGGCTATAACATGTTTCTGTTTCCGCCCTCGAAATGGGTGGGCGGAATTTTCTATGAACACACGCATCGGCTTGTTGCCTCCGGTGTGGGCCTGCTTACGGCGATCTTAGCAGGGTGGCTGTGGCTCGCGGAATCGCGGCGCTGGCTGCGGTGGTTGGGCGTAATCGCCTTCTACGCCGTGGTGTTGCAAGGCGTGCTGGGCGGATTGCGCGTCGTGTTGTTCAAGGATCAGATCGGGATTTTCCACGCGGCACTGGCACAACTGTTCTTTGCCCTGATCTGCGCCCTGGCGCTGCTCACGAGCCGGTGGTGGCTGGAGCCTCGGCTTGGTGGCCAGCGAGATGCGAACGAAGGCAGGGAACGCGACGGATCGGAGATTGGTGCGTCGTTGCGCCGGCTGTTCCTTGCCACGACGACCTTGATTTTCCTCCAATTAATCCTCGGTGCGACGATGCGGCATCAGCACGCCGGGTTGGCGATTCCCGATTTCCCGCTGGCTTACGGCAAACTCTGGCCGGCCATGGATGCGGAAGCCGTCGCGGCGTACAATTCCCAGCGTCTCGAGGTAACGACGGCGAATCCAATCACGGCGACGCAGATAGCTCTGCAAATGGCCCATCGCTTGGTGGCGGTCGTGATTCTGGTTTGTGCCGGCGCGCTGGCTTGGCGGGTCAACCGGACGCACCGCCACGCGGCGTTCCCGTTGCGCCGCCTCACGTTCCTTTGGTTTGGTTTGATCCTCTTCCAGGCCGGACTCGGAGCCTGGACCATTTGGTCGCAGAAGGCGGCGGATGTGGCCACAGCGCACGTCTTGGTGGGCGCGCTTTCGCTCGTGACAGGCGTGTTCGGTTGCATTATTTGTTTCCGCCATCCGGAAGAAAACGCGAGCGACAAGGTCGCTTCAACATTCGAAGTCGCGCGCCGTCAGGCGCGCTTTTCCGCCATCGTCAACCAGTGAACAACGCCACGACGCCCGAATTTGTGTCCGCCGCCCTGCCCGCCAAGGGCTGGCTGGCCGTGTACGCCGATCTGATCAAGGCCCGGCTCACGATGCTGGTGCTGCTTACGACCTTGGTGGGTTTTTACGTCGGCTTCCAGGGCCCGATGGACTACTTGCTGATGGTGCATGCGTTATTCGGGACGGCGCTGGTCGCGAGCGGCGCGGCAGCGTTGAACCAGTTGTTGGAACGCGATTACGACGCGAAAATGCGGCGCACGGCGGATCGTCCTCTGCCCTCGGGGCGGCTGCAGCCGGCGACCGTGATGTTGTTTGGGGGCATGTGCTCGGTGGCGGGACTGGCCTATCTGGCGCTGTTGGTAAACCCGCTCACAAGTGTCATCGGCGCGGTGACTTTGGTGAGCTATCTCTTCATTTACACGCCCCTCAAACGCGTGACCTGGTTGAATACGGCGGTGGGGGCCGTGCCGGGGGCGCTGCCGCCGTTGATGGGTTGGGCGGCGGCGCGCGGCGATTTGAGCGGTGGCGGCTGGGCGCTGTTTGCGCTGCTGGCTTTCTGGCAAATCCCACATTTCTTCGCCATTGCGTGGATTTACCGGGAGGAATATGCAAAAGCCGGCTTTCAAATGTTGCCCAATGTGGACCCGGATGGCAGCCGCACCGCGCAGCAGGCCGTGAGTCACACCCTGGGATTGCTCCCGATAAGTTTTTGCCCGTTCCTGTTTCATCTGGCCGGGCCGGGGTATTTGGCCGGGGCCATCCTGCTGGGCGGCGCGTATTTGTGGTACGCGGTCCGGTTCGCGAAGCGGCTGGACGTGCCGAGCGCGAAGAAGCTGTTCTTCGCTTCGATTCTTTACCTGCCCCTTATCCTAATTCTGCTGGTGGTAGATAAGATCCGGTGAACAGAATCGGCGATTGACAGCGGCGTTGAAGAAAAGTCTACTTTCGCGCTCATTTTTTTGGCGGCGACGGAATGCCGGGCTTTACGGTTTTAACGAACGAACAACATGCACGCGACAACGCAGACGATGCCTCATGATCCGGCGCACTCCGCCCATCACGAGGCGCCCGGATTCTGGCGCAGTTACATCTTCTCGATTGATCACAAGATCATCGGCATTCAATACGCCATCACGGCGCTCGCGTTTCTCTTGTTCGGTTTCAGTCTGATGGCGATGATGCGCTGGCAGATTGCGCATCCGGGGCAATCCGTTCCGGTGGTCGGACCGTTGCTGGCCACGCTGTTCGGGGACGTGGCGGCCAAGGGTGTGATGTCAGCCGACCTCTACAATACCTTCGGCGCGATGCACGGCACGATCATGGTGTTTCTGGCCGTCGTTCCGCTGCTGACGGGCGCGTTTGGCAACTATCTCGTGCCGATTCAGGTGGGCGCGTGCGACATGGCCTTCCCGCGCCTGAACATGCTGAGCTACCAGTTTTATTTCGTCGGCGGCATCATCATGTTTTCAAGCTTCTTCATTCCCGGCGGGGCGGCCCAATCGGGTTGGACGTCGTATCCCCCGCTCTCCTTGATCGTCCCGACTGACGGCCAGACCTACTGGTTGCTGGGCATGGTTTTCCTGATCACCTCTTCGTTGCTCGGTTCGGCAAATATCATCACCACGATCATTCAACTGCGCGCGCCTGGCATGACCTGGTTGCGGTTGCCGTTTTTCACCTGGGCGCAGTTCGTCGCATCGTTCCTGCTGCTGCTGGCGTTTCCGCCGCTGGAAGCCGCGGGCGTCATGCAACTCATGGACAAGGTCACCGGGTCGAGTCTCTTCCTGCCGACCGGGCTGGCGGTGGGCGGAAAGGTGGCCGAGGTGGCCGGGGGCGGCAGCCCGGTCCTGTGGCAGCATTTGTTCTGGTTCTTGGCGCATCCGGAGGTTTACGTTTTGATTCTGCCGGCGCTGGGCATCGTCGCGGAGGTCATCGCGAACAACACCCGCAAGCCGATCTGGGGTTACAAGTCATTGGTTTTTGCTTCGCTCGCGTTGGGCTTTGTCTCCTTCATCGTCTGGGCGCATCACATGTATCTGACCGGCATGGGGACGACGATCGCCACGTTCTTCCAAACCACAACGATGATCATCTCCATCCCGTCGGTCATCATTTTGACCTGCCTGTTGATCTCGCTGTGGGGGGGCTCGATCCGGTTTAACACACCAATGCTCTTCGCGCTGGCCTTTCTCCCGATGTTCGGCATCGGCGGTTTGACGGGTCTGCCCCTGGGCTTCAGCGCGAGCGATCTGCACCTGCACGACACCTACTACGTCATCGGCCATTTCCACTACGTCGTCGCGCCCGGCACGATCTTCGGCCTCTTTGCCGGCATCTATTTCTGGTATCCAAAGCTGACCGGGCGGTTCATGAACGAGTTCTGGGGCCGGGTGCATTTCTGGGGATCGCTGATTTTTATGAACGTCGTGTTCATGCCGATGTTCGCGCAGGGGCTCGCCGGCATGCTGCGCCGCATGTCGGACGGCGGCATCAACTACTCGAAGGCCCAAGTCGGCCTCGAGGGGGCGCTCAGCCCGACGATCATGGAGCTCAACCATGTGATCCTGTGGGGCGCGGTTGGCCTGGGCCTTTCGCAAATTCCTTTCATCCTTAATCTTTTTTGGAGCATCAAGCACGGCGAGAAGATCCCCAACGATAACCCATGGGACGCGACCACGTTGGAATGGCAGACGGAAACCCCGCCATATGTTTACAACTTCCGACGGGAACCGATTGTTTACCGCGGCCCGTACGAATACAGCGTGCCCGGCTGCGACAAAGATTTTCTGCCCCAGAATCAACCCGACCAGCCAACTTCGAAGCCCTGATCCGCATGGACATTCCCTACACCGTAAAACCCCGGCCCGACACGGGCCTCTACAACGCCAAGATTGGGATGTGGCTGTTTCTGGCGTCCGAAGTGATGCTGTTCGGCGGCTTGTTCTCGGCCTACATCTTTCTGCGCGTCGGCGCCCCGGCTGGCACATGGCCCCATGGCTGGCTCAATGTTACGCTTGGGACGATCAACACGGTCATCCTCGCGTTGTCGGCGATCACCACTTTGCTCGCCTGGGTGGCGCTCAAGTTAAACCAATTCCCACGCTACAAGGTGTTCCACGCCTTGACCATCCTCCTCGCCCTCACTTTCCTCGGCATCAAGTCCTACGAGTATCGCGACAAGTTCTTGCATTTCGAAGTGCAGTTGAAGGACGGGCGCATCGCGGACGGCCACATGGTTGAGAATAAAAGAGACGCCGACCACATCGTGTTGCACGGTCACTACGTGGAAAATCGCGCCGAACTCATGGACGGCCACACCAAGGGCAAGGAACACACCGAACTGAAAATTCCCCGGGCTGACATCAAGCGGATGCAAAATTACGGCCCGGCGCACAACAACTTCCTCGGTATCTACTTCTGCCTCACGATTCTCCACGCTCTGCACATCCTCGGCGGGGTGCTGGTGATCGCGTATATTTGGGGCCCCGGCAGCAAGATGTGGTTCACCGATCCCGAGCGCTATACCAACCGCGTCGAAGTCTCCGGCCTGTTCTGGCATTTCGTGGACCTCGTCTGGATCTTTCTGTTCCCGGTGCTTTACCTGACCTGATTATGAGCGACGCCCATTCTGAATCCTACAAGAACTACACGCGGAAGTGCCTGTTGATATTCCTGGCGGTGCTTTGCGGCACGGGACTGATGGTCGGGGCGTCCTTCGCCTCCTTGGCGAGCGGCGTTCGAATTGCGATGATCCTGACCATCGCCTGTGTGAACGCCTTTCTGGTCGCCGGCCATCTCATGCATCTGATCTCCGAGCGCAAGATGGTCTATATTGTGTTGGTGTTCACCGTAATTTTCTTTATCGGCCTGATGGGACTGACCATCTGGGCGCACGCGGATGTGCCGCATCTGAAAGGAGTTTGACCATGTCACTCAAAGCTTTCCACCTCATCTTCGTCACCGTGCTGAGTTCGTTATGGTTTGGCTGCGGGATCTGGAAGTTGCGGGATTATTCCGCCACCCACGGCAGCGGAACGTTGGGCTTCGGGATTGGCGCGCTGGCGCTGGGGGTCGCCACGCTGGTTTACGGCAGATATTTTCTGAAGAAGCTCAAGAAGTTTAGTTACCTCTGATGAAACGTGCTATAAAACGATTCCTGACCGTGAGTGCGGCAGCCTGTCTGGCGCTGCCGTCTGCGTCTGCCTGTTCCGTTTGCTATGGCGAACCGGACGCGCCGATGACGCGGGGTTTGAGTTGGGCGATTATTGCCTTGGCGGGAATCGTCGGCGTGGTGCTGATCGGCGTGGCCGGGTTTTTTGTCCATGTGAACCGCCGAACCAACGCGTTGGAGCCAGCGGGGGAGTCCCCGGAGAACGCGACTTTGCGCAGTTGATTATGGATAAAATTCTTAACCTTCCCATTCTGGCCTCCGAGGGCGGCGCGGATTCCGATCGCCTGATCATTTTCCTGCACTGGCTCATGTTTGCGCTGTTCATCGGCTGGCTCACTTATTTCCTGTTTGCCCTCTTCCGGTTCAAACAGACGGCGAAATCCAAGGCCAATTATCACGGCGTGCGCAGCCATTTTTCCAGCTACGTCGAACTCCTGGTGGCCGGCATTGAAGCGGTCTTGCTGATCTTTGTGGCGTATCCCGTTTGGGCGCGGCACACCTCGGGCTTCCCGAAGGAAAGCGAAGCCACCGTAATTCAAGTTGTCGGCCAGCAGTTTGCCTGGAACGCCCGTTATCCGGGCAAGGACGCGACTTTCGGCAAGCAGGACATGACCCGCGTCGCGGAAAACAACTTATTTGGCGTGGATCCGAACGACGCCAACGGCAAGGACGACGTGCAGGTGCTCAACGAATTACATGTGCCGGTCAACAAGCCAGTGATCTGCTACATCAGCTCGAAGGACGTCATTCATTCGTTCCGTCTGATGGCGATGCGCGTGACCCAGGACGCGATTCCCGGGATGCGCATCCCCATCTGGTTCAAGCCGATCAAAGAAGGAAACTTCCAGATCTATTGCGCGCAGCTTTGTGGCAACGGGCATGCCGCCATGGCCGGCGGGCGGCTGGTGGTTGAAAGCCAATCGGCCTATGACAAGTGGCTCAGTTCGAAGTCCGGCGGCGCGACCAGCTTCGAGTAATTTATCGTTGCGCGGCGCGAAGCCTGTTTTACTTGGCGCCGAACGCGGGTTCGGCGCTTATTCTTTCGACCTATGAATTCAAGCCCTGAACGACTGTCCCGGACGATCTGGGTCGGCGTCGGCCTCGTCATCATCCTGCTCTGCGGGACCTTCGTCATCGCCCGACTATCGCCTCGGTCCACACCGAAACCCCAATTGCCGGTTATCGGCTCCATCACGGACTTCGCGCTGACCAATCAGGCCGGGCAGTTTGTTTCCCTCGCGGATTTGCGGGGCCGCGTCTGGGTGGCCGACATCATCTTCACCCGTTGCGGAGGACCGTGCCCGCGCATGACCAAACAGATGGCCTTGCTGCAAGCCGCCTTGCCGGCAGACAGCCGGGCCAAGCTCGTCACGCTTACCACCGATCCCGAATTTGACACGCCCGAAGTTCTGCAAAAATACTCTGCCCGCTTCAACGTAAACGCGGAGCGTTGGCTTTTTCTGACCGGTACCAAGCAGCAGATTGCGGCCTTGGGAATCGACAGCCTCAAGCTGACCGCCGTCGAAAAGAAGCCGGAGGATCGCACCGACGCCGACGATTTGTTCATTCACAGCACCATCTTCGTCATCGTGGACAAACAGGGGCGGCTGCGCGGAGCCTTTGAGACCGGCGGCGACAGCGTGGAATGGACGAACGTGCAGCCGACCATCCTGACGGCGGTCCAGCAACTGGAGCGCGAACCATGAGTTTTACCGATCTGCCGGTCGTCAACGCCGGCCTCAACGGACTCAGCGTCGTCTGGCTCACGGCCGGTTTTGGATTCATCAAGCGCGGTCGGAAGATCGCCCACCGGAATTGCATGATCGCCGCCCTGGTGACTTCGACGCTCTTTCTCGCCTGTTACCTCATCTATCATTATCAGATGAAACAGGCTTACGGGGAAGCACACACCCGGTTTCTGGAGCCGGCCTGGTTTCGTCCAATATACCTCGTGGTTTTGTTCACCCACCTGCTTGGTGCATTTGCCATCGTGCCGTTGGTCATCCTGACAACCACGCGGGCGTTGCGGGAACGTTTCGACGCTCACAAAAAGATCGCCCGCTGGACCTTGCCGGTCTGGATGTATGTCTCGGTGACTGGCGTGGTGATTTACCTGCTGCTCTACCAGATCTTCCCGCAACGGTAAGTTTTCCACTTTCCGCATTCCGCCTGCCCCCAGCTCGGGGAGTGTTTTGCGTGTCTCACTTCGCCGGGGTCGGATACGATTGGGCCGATGCGTATTGGCTCGCTGAGTTTGCCCTCGAATCTGTTTCTCTCGCCGCTGGCGGGTTATACCAACCTGCCCTTCCGTCGCGTGGTGCGCGAAGTCGGCGGTGTGGGGCTTTGCACCACCGACCTCGTCAACGCCCGCTCGTTGCTCGAAAAGAACCCCAAGGCGCTCAAGCTGATCGAGACCGACGCCGCTGATTCACCGCTCGCCGTGCAACTCTTCGGGAGCGTGCCGGAGGAAATGCGTGACGCGGCGGCGTATCTGGAATCCTTGGGCGTCGCATCCGTGGACATCAACATGGGCTGCCCGGTGAAGAAGGTGTGCAAGGTGGGCGGCGGCTCAGCGATGATGACGGAACTCGACAAGACCGCCGCCCTCGTTCGGGGCATGGTCAACGCCGTGAAGATTCCGGTCACCGCCAAGATGCGGCTCGGTTGGGACGACGAAAACCTCACCGCCCCCGACCTGGCCCGCACCTTGGAAGATGTGGGTGTGCAGGCGATTTTTGTGCATGGCCGTACGCGCCAACAAGGCTTTGGCGGCACCGTCAGCCTCGCGGGCATTCGCGCCGTGGTGTCGGCCGTTAAGAGCATTCCCGTCATTGGCAACGGCGACATCATCACCCCGTCGGCGGCGAGAAAGATGTTTGACGAAACCGGCTGCGCGGGCGTGAGCATCGGCCGTGGTGCGTTTTATAATCCTTGGATCTTCCACCACACGCTGCGTTTTTTGCATTCCGGCGATCTCCCGCCCGAGCCCTCCTTCCACGAGCGAGTGCGCGTGATGTGCCGCCATCTGGATTTGATGGTGGAGATTTTCGGCGAAGAACTCGGCTGCCGGATGTTTCGAAAAGTCGCGCCGTGGTATGCCAAGCGATTTGGTCCGGCCAACGTTTTCAACAAGCGCGTCGTCCAGATTGCCACGCGCGCGGAGTTTCTCACCGTGCTCGCCGATTACACCGGCTGGCGGGAGCAGTTCCTCGACGAACACGGCGAACTGCTCCCCCGTTTTGCCCCGCCGGAGATGGTCGCGTCCTTCATGCGGGCTCCGGCCGCGACGACTCGCGAACACATCCCCGTGCCCAAGGGGCCCGTGGAACTGTGGTGAACCAACGCCGCCGCCTGAGTTCATCAGGCGGCGGCAAACTGCGCACGCCACCGGCCTATGCCCTTTCCGCTACGGAGACACAATGCGGTAAAAGCGCACCGCATCATTCACCGCAGTGGCGTCAGTATAGATCACCGGATTGCCGCCAAACGTTCCGGTCGTCAACACCGTCCAACCCGACATCGGCAAAGTCACGTCGGGGCTGGTGACCAATTGATACGGCTGGCCGTTGGGTCCGGTGAACGTTACCTCAAACGCGCCACTGCCCAGCTGCTGTTCGCTGGTGATGGTGGGCGACTCCAGCGCGATGACTTCCACGGTGCGGGTGTTCGTTGTCGAATTCCCGCTCGCGTCCGTGCTGACGTATTGCAACGCATAACTGCCCGGAGTGGCTACGTCCACTGTGCCATTCGTTGTCACCGCCGCTGAAATATCGCACGCGTCCACAGCGGTCGCACCCGGATCCACAAACAGCACATACGCGAAGTTCGTATAAGGATTTGCGCCGAACATACTGATGACTGGCGCAATGGTATCGGCGACATAAACGGTGCGCGTCGCGCTATTGGTGTTGCCGTTGCTGTCATCGGCGGTATAGGTCAACGTGTAGCTGCCGGGCGTGTTTGCATCCACGCTGCCCG
>JADLHS010000401.1 GCA_020848635.1 Limisphaerales bacterium | reverse complement strand
CGTCGTGCAATACGGCGGTATCAGCACGATCACATTGCCACTGGGCCGCGTCAGCACGCCGCGCCGGGCCATGGCTTCGCAGACGCGGATGCCGGCCCGTTCCTTCAACGCGAACGGTGTGCGCGTGGGCCAGTCGCGAACCAATTCCACCCCGACGACCAGTCCCACTTGCCGGATGTCACCGACGTTTGGCAACGACCACAAACTCTTCAACTCCTCCGTCAGGGTCTGCTGCAAGCCTTTGCGCGCCGCGAGGGATTCCTGACTCCGCAGAATCTCCAGGCTCGCCAGGGCCGCCGCCGCCCCGAGCTGGTTGCCGGTGAAACTGTGGCCGTGGAAAAAGGTTTTGAATTCGTCGTAACGACCAAGGAAGGCATCGAACACTTGCTTCGTTGTCAGCGTGGCAGCCATGGGCAGGTAGCCGCCGGTCAGGCCCTTGGCGAGGCAGAGAAAATCGGGTTGCACGTTTTCCTGTTGGCAGGCGAACAATGGCCATTCTGCCCCTTGCCGGTCGCCTATGGCATTGGTCCTCCCAAACCCCGTCATCACTTCATCCGCGATGAGCAAAGCCCCCTGGCCGCGCGCGATGTCGGTCACCCGGCGCAGCCAACCCGTCGGCTGCGGAATCATCCCGGCCGCGCCTTGCATCCGCGGCTCGAAGACGAAGGCGGCGTAGGGATTTCCACGCTTTTTCTGGGCGGAAAACTTCTCCTCCACTTGGCGGACGCACTCCCAGTGGCATTGGCGATATTCGCGGGCGTCCGCACGCTCTGGTTTCGCCCGGTTGAAAGGGCAGCGATAGCAATAGGGCGCCATGACGGTATCCGTTGGGAACAGCAGACCGCCGTACGCCTTGTGGAACAGATCAATGTGGCCGAGCGCCACGGCCCCCACGGTGTCCCCGTGATAGGCGCCGGCGAGCGAAAGGAAGCGGGGCCTCGTCTTTGGCCCGCGCGTTCGACGGGTGAATTCGTAGGCCAGCTTGAGCGCGACTTCCACCGCCGTCGAGCCATCGTCGCTGAAGAACACTTTCTGCAGCCGCCGACGGGAGGCGGCGGAACCGATTCGATCCGCCGCCGTCTGTCGGCGGCCATCGAGATGGGCGACGGCGATGAGCTGTCTGGCTAGCAAACTCGCCGGCTCATTCGCCAGTCCCAGCGCCGAACTGTGCGCAATCTTCTTCAACTGCCGGTTGATCGCCCGGTTGATCTGGGGATGCTGATGTCCATGCAGATTCGTCCAGATTGAGGAGTTGGCGTCGAGAAATTCCCGGCCGTGGACGTCCCGCAGGACCGCACCCCGGCCGGAAGTAATGACCATCGGCTCGTGCTTGAGCCAGTCGCGCATCTGGGTGAACGGATGCCAGACATGGGCGCGGTCGAGTTGGGCGAGCGAATCCATTTTGCCGCTACGATTGGGGATTGATGGTTTTTGACAATGCGAGGGCCAGTTTCCCAACGTCGTCGGCGGAATGGTTCGCCGTGAGGGTGATGCGAAGCCGCGCCGCGCCGCGCGCCACGGTGGGATAACGAATGGCGGGAACAAAGAAGCCCTGTTCGCGCAACCTGGTTCCCGCCTCAACCGTCTTCGTTTCATCGCCCAGAATGATTGGCAGAATCAAGCCATTTGGAGCCGTGACGCCAACGCCAAGCGCATCCGTTGCATGTTCAAAACGATCGGCCAGCGCCCACGCTTTCCTGCTGCGCTCAGCTCCTTCGGCGGACTGCACCAATTGAATCCCCGCCATGGCGGTGGCGGCAGCGGCGGGGACGGGCGCTGTGCTGAAGATAAAACTGCGGGCGCGGTTCACGAGGAAATCAATCAATGCCCGTGAGCCGCAAACGTAGCCCCCGCTCGCCCCGAGCGCTTTGCCCAGGGTGCCCATTTGGATTTCGATGCGGTCGCTTACGCCGAGGTCTTCGGCAAGACCGCGCCGGTTCATTCCGTAGAGCCCGGTGGCGTGGGCTTCATCCACCATGAGCCATGCGCCGTATTGTTCCTTGAGTGCAGCGATCTCACGGAGCGGCGCATGGTCACCGTCCATGGAGAATACCGATTCCGTAACGATGAGAATTGCCGGAGTCTTGCTCCGAACGCCGGCTCCCGAACGCCGCGCTTGGTCCGCCCATTTTAGCATCGCTTCAAGATCATTGAGGTCGTTGTGGGCGAAGATGCGCAGTTTCGCGCCGCAAAGTTTCGCCGCATCCACCAGGCAAGCATGGATGAGCTTGTCCGCAATAATGATGTCGTCCTTGCCCAGTAACGCGGTGATGGTGCCGAGCGCGGTGGCGTAGCCGGTGGCAAAGGTGAGCGCAGCCTCCGAGGCTTTGAAGCCGGCAAGCGCTGCTTCCAGTTCATGAAACGGTGCCAGCGAGCCGCAAACCAGCCGGGACGCACCCGCGCCCGCGCCAAATTCATCCACGGCGTGAACGGCGGCGGCCTTGAGCGCCGGGTGGTTGGCCAGGCCGAGGTAGTCGTTCGAGGAAAAATTAATCAGCTCGCGTCCGCTGATCCGAATGCGCGGGCCCTGCGGCGAATCCACGCGCCGCAATTCCCGATGCAAACCCTGCGCGCGAATGGCGGCGAGGCGGCGCTCCAGTTCCTCATCGAATGAATTCACTGAGTCACAGCTAAACACGGATGAACGCGGATGGAAAGGAAGTCTCAATCGGAGCGTCAGGCTTCGAATCGGCCCGTTCCGAAACGAAGCAGCGGCATGTGCCTCGGCGGATTGAATATCGGAAGCGGAGGATTCGGGGTTTCTCCGCAATCAGCCAGGTGGGAGGCCAGCGCTCCGGCGTGCCTTTATGCGCGGGGTGCGAGCGTCCAGTCGCCGTCAATCATCCCGGCGGTGAGCGGGCCGGCATGGGCGACGACGGCGGCGTAACTGTCCGTCGGTTTGCCCGCAAACGGCAGGGCGATGAGATCGGCGAACGCCTTGGGCCGCAGTTCGCCAACCTGGCTCCGCAGGCCAAGCGCCCGCGCGCCGTTGGTCGTCGCCATGCGAATGATCTGTTCGGGCGGAACCCGGGGCTGCGCTTTGGCAAAGGCCCGCATTTCGGCAAACAGGTTCAGCTCGACCTTCTGGCGCGGTGTTTTTTGGACGGTGGCCAGGCTGTCGGTACCGAGGCAGATATTCACGCCGGCTCGGGCAAGGGCGCGGTAGGGAAATTTCGGGTGCTTAAAATAATCGTGGCTGCGCGGGCAGTGGACCACGCTGGCCTGCCGGCGCGCGAGCAGTGCGGCGTCGCCCGGCGCCAGGCAATTCACGTGCGCGGCGAGAAAATTGCGGCCCAGCAACCCGGCCCCGGCGACGTGCTGGACGGGGGAACCCCTGCCGCAGTCCGCCATGTCCCGCTCGTTACGTTGCAACCATTCGAACATCTCGCCCCGCGCGTGGCGGAACATCTCAAACTCCGTCGCGGACTCGGCGACGTGCGTTGTGACGCGCAGTTGGCGTTTGCCGGCGAACGTGGCGGTGCGTTGCAACAGGCGCCGGGTGGTGGAGTAGGGTGCGTGTGGCGAAAGGGCGGCGGAACAACGGTGCGCGGGCAGCGCGTCAATTTTCTCGAGTGCCTCGCGCAAAATCAATTCCGGTTCGCGCCGGCTGCGGACACCGGTCATTTCCAGGAAGGAAAGCACGCGGAGCGGGGTGGCGGTCCAGACGTCCGGCAATAATTCCGGCACGGCCTCGATGTCGGCGACGGTGGTCGTCCCCGAACGCAACAGCATGCTGGCGCCGTCCAGCCAGGCCTCGGCATAATCGGAGAACGTCCAGTGCGCTTTCTCAGTGGTGATGAGTTTGATCCAATCGCAAAAGCGCTTTTGCGGCGGGAACAGCCCGACCATGTGGGTGTAGTCGAGATGACAATGGGCGTTGACCAAGCCCGGCAGCAGTACGACGTCGCCCAGCTCGTGAACTTCGCCCGCAAATGCGGACCGCAAAGCCCGCCACCGGCCCACCGCCGCGATGCGTTGACCGGAAACCACCACCCCCCCGTCGGCGATGGGTGGCCGATGAATCGGCAGCACGACGCGGGCGCGCAGCAGCAGGAGCGGGGAACCGGCCATCAGAGCCCGCGTTCCTTGAGGCTTTGCTTGTTGCGGGAAGCGACCTTGTGTTTGCGCGCCTTGGTCTTGTTGTGCCGTTTGCGGATCTGTTGTTCGATTTTCTTGGTGACGAGGTCAATCGCCGCGTACAGGTCTTCCTCGCGGTCTTCCGCGAACAGGTCCGGGCCGCGCACACTGAGCCGCATGGAGCAGGAAAAGGCCTTGGCGGGGACGCGCGTGTGGTCGTGTTCGAGGGTCACGCGCGCGTCAATGGCCCAACGATCGAAATGCTCCAGCTTGTCCAACCGGGCGAGGATATGGTCCTCAATCGCCTTCGTCAGGGTCACGTTGTGCAAAGAAATAATCAGCTTCATGTCCCTATGATGCAGCCGCCAGGCCGCAAAATCCAGTGGAGAAATTTGTGCGACCGGTGGCAAGACTCCCACCGCAAGCGAAACCAGCGCGCTTCAGCAGTGCCGGACTTTGGTGCTCGGTCGTCTCACGGAGACCGCTCGAACTGCCGCCCGCCGGTGGCGGTGGTTCAAACGCGAGGCCCGCCTCGCGGTCAAGCTCAAGTTTGTGGGCCAAACCGCGCTCAACGCTTGAAACGCCGCCGGGCTTTCCGTTTAATCTCCGCGTGCCAGTCAAAGTCATCGCGGTCGCCAATCAAAAAGGCGGGGTCGGCAAAACCACCACGGCGGTGAATCTGGCCGCGTGCCTCGCGGCCACCGGCCAGCGCGTGCTGCTGTTTGATTTGGATCCGCAGGCCAATGCCACCAGTGGCGTGGGGGTGGAGAAGATCGAGGGCGCGAGCGCGTATCGCCCGCTGTTTGGCGAAGGGACGCTGGCCGACAAGATCAAATCCACCGCCTTCGACCGGCTCTCTCTCATTCCGAGCGAAGTGGATTTGTGCGGCGCGGACGTGGAACTCGCGCGGGCGGAAAACCATCTGTCGCGGCTCGCAACGGCCTTGCAACCGGTCCGCGACTCCGGCCAGTTCGACTTGATCCTCGTGGATTGCCCGCCGTCCCTGGGCATTTTGACGCTCAATGCCTTTGCGGCCACGGATGGCGTGCTGGTGCCGCTGCAATGTGAGTATTACGCGCTGGAAGGTATTTCAATGATGAATCGCGTGCTGACGCAACTGCGCGCGGCGGGCGTGAATCCCCGGCTGGAAATCTTCGGCGTGGTCATGACGATGTTCGATGCGCGCACCAAGCTGTCGAACGAAGTCGTGAGCGAAGTGCGGAATCTGCTCGGCGAGCGCGTGTTTGAAACGATGATCCCGCGCAGCACGAAACTCGCGGAAGCCCCCAGTTTTGGCCAGCCGATCATCCATTACGACAAGTACAGTGCCGGCGCCGCGGCGTACGAGGTCCTGGCCCAGGAAGTGTTGTCGCGGTTGAATGCCGGGTAAATCGGTGCGTCCATCATCCCTTAACAAATAACCATGAAAACTCCATCCTTTGCCCGTTGGTTTGTGCTTTCGTTCTGCACCGCCACCGCCCTCACCGCTGCCGACTGGCCGCAGTATCGCGGGCCGAACAACGACGGCTCCACGCCGGAAAAAATCCTCGCGACCTGGCCGGCGGAAGGCCCGCGCGTGGTGTGGAAGGCGCCGCTGGGCCCGAGCTTCGGTTCGTTTGCCGTCAGTGGCGGTCGGGCGTTCTGCTTCATTCAGCGGGCTGTGGCCGGGCAGGACCAGGAGGTGGCGCTCGCGCTGGATGCCAACACCGGCAAGGAAATCTGGGCCGTGCCGTTGGGCAAGCCGACCTACGACAAACAGGGCGGCGATGGCCCGCGTTCCACCCCGACCGTGGCCGGCGACCGCGTCTATCTGCTCGGCGCGAACCAAATGCTGACCTGTCTCGCCGCGGCCACCGGCAAGCAAATCTGGCAGCACGATCTCGTGAGCGAATTCGGCGGCAAAGTGATCAAATGGAACAGCGCCGCGTCGCCGATCCTCGAAGGCAAATTCATTTTCGTCAACGGCGGCGGGGCGGGGCAGGCCTGCCTGGCGTTTGACAAGACGGACGGCAAACTGGTTTGGAAAGGCGGGGAGGATGCGCCCACCCACGCCTCGCCCGTGCTGGCGACGCTGCACGGTGTGCGGCAGGTGATTTTCTTCACGCAAACTGGTCTGGTGGCCGCCGAAGCCGCCAGCGGTCGCGAATTGTGGCGCTTCCCGTTTCCGTATTCCGTTTCCACCGCGTCCTCGCCCATCGTGTCGGGCGATATCGTCTATTGCTCGGCGGGGTATGGGGTCGGGGCGGGCGCGTGCCGGATCGCGAAAACCGGCGACAAATTCAGCGCCACCGAACTCTGGCGGGAATCCGGCAAATTGATGAATCACTGGACGACGCCGATTTGCCGCGACGGTTACCTTTACGGCATTTACGGTTTCAAGGAATTTGGGACGGCGCCGCTCAAGTGCGTCGAGATTGCCACCGGCAAAGAGTTTTGGTCCAAGCCCGGGTTCGGTTCCGGGGGCGGGACGATTCTCGTGGGCGACCAAATCCTGGTGCAGGGCGATCGCGGCCCGCTGGTGCTGGTGGACGCCAAGCCGGACGCGTATCACGAAGTGGCCCGGGCCGAACTCTACGGCGGCAAATGCTGGACGATGCCGGTGGTAAGCAACGGCCGCATCTTTGCCCGGAACGACAAGGAAGGCGTTTGCCTGGACGTGGCGGTGAAGTAGCCGGGCAAGTAAGATTTTGAGGTGGGTCGCGACGACTAGGCTTAAATCCCAAAAGCTTATTGGGGATTTTCGACGGCAATATTTGACCTAGGGGCGGTGGAGGAAATTGAGGCTCGCCTCGTGAACGTCAGCGCGGGAGACGGGCAAGCAAGGTCCGCGCAGTGGTCATTACATGGGGACATGAGCATGATGATCAAATTGGGAGGCTAAACCTTTCGGGGTAGGGATCGGATTTGTAATTATCCGGACTCCGGCCGGTTTGTTTCCCAGGCTGAGAAATGAATTAATCACCAGGAGCCTTGCCCAAGTCGAACATCCAAATCGGCCCCGAGGTTGTCATGGTTTTCCTTTTTGTTTTGGGTGAATACTGGATTGCGCCATCCGGGACAACGGTTTAATGCGAAAGCCAGGTTCGGAGTTTGAAATTGCCGATCGGGCACACTTCTTTAGACTCCGATCCAGCCAAATGCACCACCGCTACCGTATTCCGCCGTGAACACTTCACCCCTCTGGCCGTTCGTTATTCTGCTCCTCTGTGTGGTAACGATCATCGTGCTGATCACGAAGTTACGGGTCCATGCGTTCCTGGCGTTGATCGGCGTTGCCATTCTGGCCGGCCTACTCGCGCCACGCGGCAGTCTGCCCGGGGAGCCAGCCAGGAGTCACTGGATTCAAGCAGTCGAGATGACCACCTTGGAGTTTGGCACCGTCTGCGGCAAGGTTGGCGTTGTCATCGCCCTCGCCTCGATCATCGGGGTGTGCATCATGGAGAGCGGCGCGGCGGACAAGGTAGTGCGCCGGTTTATCGCCGCGTTTGGCGAGCGTCGCGCGGGTCTGGCGCTCGTGACGGGCGGTTTTCTGCTCGGGCTGCCCATTTTCTTCGACACGTTCTTCATGTTGCTCATTCCGCTGGCGCGGGCATTGCGATTGCGAACGGGCAAAGACTACACGCTTTTTGTGCTGGCGATCTGTACCGCCGGCGGGGTGACCCATTCGCTCGTGGCGCCGCACCCGGGACCGCTCGCAATGGCGGAGGTGTTGAAACTGGATCTGGGTTGGTCCGTCATCGTGGGCGTGCTGG
>JADLHS010000400.1 GCA_020848635.1 Limisphaerales bacterium | reverse complement strand
TTTCGCCCGGCCACCAATTCTTGGTCGCGACAACCAGGTAACGGATGGTCCAATTCTCGTCATCAATGATGAAATCCTCAACGTGACCGATTTCGCCGTCTAGCGCCTGGAGGTGGTAACCTGTGACCGCGTGGGTGCTGCGCAGGTGACTATCCCATGACTTTGCGCCCTTGACGAATTGTCCCCACTTGTTGCGGTCGCGCTCGATAAACGGATTATCTCCCCATACCGATGTGCCGCTCCAATAAGTCGGCCAACCGTAGTAGCCGTAGTAGTCGTCCTCGAATTGGCGGGAAACCGGCTTGTGGCTGTCAATGGACGGACTTTTTTCGATCTGCTTCTTGGTCAGATTGACGGCGATGTCCTTTTCGCTCTCGATTGCGCTGTTCAGCGCATACGGAGAGATCAGGACTTGCCCCGGCCCACGTCAGGCCAGCTCGCACCTGGCCTAGGTGCCGATCGCACCGGCATCTTCAGCCAGATCAGGCCCTTCAGAAAAACAATGGCATTCAAACCCCACCCAGCCAGCCACGCCGGCGCTTACCGACTGCCCGCGGAACCGTCCACCGGACGCGGCGCGGGCTTCCACTCCGCCCCATTCCAAAACTCTGCCTGGCCTGATGTTGCCAGCCGCGCGGGAACCCCGCTGACCGCATTGCCGCCACGTATATCCGTTCCCATCATTTCCAGTAAACAGCCCGCCGTTTCTGAGTCCGTGACCTCAAAGTCGGTTGCAATTACGCTACAAGGTAGTGGGGCAGGTCCTGGCGCAGGAAGCCCGTAGGGCGCCCGCAGCCAGGGCCTGCCACCGGCGGTCCAAAACCGAAACGGAAACATGAACAGCAGCCACACTTCCGATGGACCGAACAAACGCCCCGCCCCGAAGCGGCGTTATCTGAGCGCCGAGAAAAAGTGCCAGATTTATCTGGTATCCCAAGGCAACGACCAACCAATCGGCGAACTCCTGCGCCGCGAAGGCCACTTCTCGACCGACCTGGCCCGCATCCGCCAGCAGGTTAAGGAAGGCGCGCTCCAACGGCTCAGCGCCAAACCTGGGAAGAAGCACAACCAGGTGGCCAGTGAAGCCTACGACGCCCTTAAACACGAACTCCAGGAGAAGGAACGGGCCCTGGCGGATCTGATGGCCGAACTGGCGATCCCGTGAAAAAAGCGACTGGGGGTTCGTGGGTCCGATAGCCGGCCAGTGCATTCAAGCGCAAACCAAACTGGAAATCCTCACGGTGATTGCGACCGCCCAGCAACAAGGCGTTTCGGCGCGGCGCAGTTGTGCGATCCTGGTGATCGCCCACCGGCGCATCGTCCGCTGGCAACACCCGATGCAAGGGCGCTTTGGGCCCTGGGGTCAGGTTGGCCAGGTTCAGCCCGTGGCGCGCTTGCTGTCGCCACGGAAGCAGAACGAAAGAGTACTGCTGGGAAATCGAAATTAACCTCCTTGCGGATATGGGATTTCGTGCGGTCACAGATGAGGAATGGGAACAGAGTCTCTACGTCGAAGGTGATTCATCGGGGCAGTTTTTGTCCTCGGATGAATGGATTGATCCACGCAAAGGCGATATGTACGCCTTGATAGATGCGCTGCAGGGGAAAAACATATGAATCCAGATCGCAAGGAGTTTCTCAATCTCGCCACGCCGCCCGCCCGCCTGACCCTCGCCGAGACGGCCTGGTACCTGGGGTTCACGGTGAACGATATTTCCGTCCTGGTCTCGGTCGGGCTCCTGAAACCACTGGGCCGCCCGCCGCCCTCCGGCTCGAAATACTTTGGCCTGACCGAACTCCAGACGCTTCGCGCCGACACCCGATGGTTGGCGAAAGCCTCCGATGCCACGGTCAATTACTGGAGGAAGAAAAATGCCGGGCGGGTTCGTCCGTTCCTGGAATTCGTTTGCGACAACAAATAACAACCAGCAATAGCGGCAAACCACAAGCGCCCGCTGCATAACGCTCGGAGGATTTTTCCGAAGGCAACGCCTCACGAGAAACATGGTGGATTTAAAGAGTTGGCTGGCTGCTTTTTGAAGGGGTTCGCATCAAGGTTCCGTGACACGATAGAAAGTTGCCCGACGGTCGGCCTGCGCGAGCACCGCAATTTCGCCGATCGGCTCCGGTCATCGCGACACCCAATACGCGAAGGCGAGGAATCCCAGCAGAATCAGACTGGTAATGCCATAGCCGTAAGCCGCGTCCGGCAGACGTACGGGCAACTTCTCATGAATCGTATAGGGGGTCGAACAGGGCGTGCTGAATTCGGCGTGCTCGGTCACCCGGTAACGGCAGACCGGGAACACGGGGATGTAGAATAGGGTGAACCACTCGATCGTTACATACGACCCGTCCGCTCGCAGTTCGGCCCGACCGAGGAATATGGACCCCATTCCGTGGAAGTTCATGAAAATCCGTGCCGGCCCGACTTTCTGATCCCGCGCGGCGCGCACGACGGTCAACCCGACAGTAATCGCCAATCCGACCAGGCTGCCAATGAATCCGCCCAGCCCATACACCCCAACCACGGACTCCAAATCCGGCGGCACCCGAAGGTCGAACAGGAACGATACGAGCCACCCCAGGCCAGCGCCAACCAGCCCACTCAGGAAAATCAGCGGAACGTGTTTCCATTCCAGATTCATCGTGTTGCTTTTGATTGCGGAACGATCCGCGACCGCCGCCAATCGGAACGGTGGCGCGTGAAGTCCACGGTTGAATTGGATCAACGCCGCATATTTTCAATTCCAAAGCCGCCAAGCAAAGGCCGGTGGCTGTGAAAGCCCCCCGTCACCGCCGCAGGTGGGTGGTCCATTGCTGGCTCCTCGGTGGAGCTTCGCGCCCTGAACTGTTTTCATTCACGTGCCCTTTTTATGGTTCCACGCCGACGCGGTAGAAGAACGGTCCGCCGCCAAGGGCGCTGGGGTCGGTGTACGTCGTCGTGCCCGGGTGGCCGGGAATGCCGGTGGCCAGGGGCGTGAACAAGGGCGTGGGCGATAGATTCGTCGCCCGCTCCAGGAAATAGTTCACCCGGGCCACGCTCTGCCAGCTCACAGTTACGTTGATGCCAACGGGCGAGGCCGACAGCAGGCGTAACCCCGAGAGCGCGTTGGTGGGATCGGTCAGGCAACGCCACTCCTGCCAGGTGGTGTGGCCGTCGGCGTCCGGGTCCGTGGCATCCGCCGAGCCGTCGATGGGCAGCCCGTATTGCTGAAGCCAGGCGTAGGAAATTACCGAGCCGGGGCCTTGAAACTCGTAAGCGCCAATGTCCACCGTGCCGCTGACGATACGCGGGTTGCCGTCGAGGTCAATGGTGCTCGAAACGTCGGCGTTGAGCCCGGCGTTGATGCAGGGGGAGTTGGATTGCAGGCGCAGGTTGCCGCCAGCGTAATCCACGAACAGTGGCTCATTTGTAGTATTGCCGACACCGTTAGTGGGCATCGGCGTCGTGCAACAATAATTCAGCCTGCTTTCGTTCAGCCTGCTTTCGAAGTGGTTTGCCCCTTGCCCGGCATGGTTGAAATATACGATGCAGTTGCCCATGATGCTGTTCAAAGCGCCGCCTCCCCCTTCCCACGAATTAGTGCCCATGGCCATATTGCTGATCAGCGTGCAGTTGCAAAGCTTGCCCGCAAAAGCTCCACCGCCACCATAGGCAGCAGAGTTGCCAGCCAGTCTGCAGTTGTGGAATGTACTATCGAAGCCTCCGCCACCTAGAGAGCCCGTGTTTCTGGTCAAGGTGCAATTGTTCAATGTGCTATAGGACGCCCCCCCGCCGTATCCGCCATCTCCCCCTTGAATACCCGTGACTTGGTTGCCGGTCAGAATGCAATTGGTCAGGCTACTACTCACCGCTCCGCCGCCCGCAAATGCAGCCAAATTATCTGTCAACGTGCAGTTGTTGAGACTGCTTGGATTACCCCCAAAGTCGGCACCCACCCCGCCACCGTTGTATGCTGCGTTGCCACTTAGCATGCAACTATTGAGCACACTGGCCGCCGCGCCGCCTCCGTTCCCAGTGGAGAAGTTCCCGATAAGGCTGCAATCCTTGAGCGTGCTCCCGTACGCCCCGCCGCCGTATCCACCCCCTTGGCGGTCCCCAGCCAAGTTTCTGGTTAGCATGCAATTGTTAAGTGTGGAAGAACTTACCCCGCCACCTGCATCAGCCGAATTTCCGGTTAAAATGCAATTGTTGAGCGTACTGTAGGACGCTCCCCCACCTAACCAAGTAGTCGCATTATTGCTTAGCGTACAGTTGTCGAGCACGGCCGCATAGACCCCTCCGCCTCCACCAGAATAATAGCCTTTGGCTGAATTGCCGGTTAGCGTGGAGTTGTACATTGAGCCTCCCTTCGCCCCTCCGCCCCAGCAACTAGCCGAGTTCCCAGCGACCACGCAGTTGGAGATTGCCGCATTTGTTGATTCACACCAGAATCCGCCGCCGCTCTGCTCGCCCATGGTATCGCCGAAAAAGCCCCGCGTGGCGCCATTGGTCAGGGTGAACCCGGACAGGCTGGCGCCGTTGGTGAGATACACGCAGCGGATCGCGCCATCGCCGTTGGTGGTGACGGGCACTTGGTAGCCTTGGATAATTGTGAACTCCGGGCCATTGACGCTTTGCAGCGCGAGCGGTTTGTCCACCGCCACACGGTTCGTCATCGTGCCGTACACTGCGCGTCCTCCGGTGACGTAGGTGCCGTTGGTCACCACGATCTCGTCACCCGCCAGCGCCGCGTCCACGGCGTCCTGGATGGCGTGGGCGGCGGAGGTCCAGTTGGTGTAGGGCGGCGCCGGGCTGGGATTGTCCTGCCAGACGTAGCGCGTGGCGGCGGAGATGTTGAAGATTGCCAACCCGAAGGCGGCGGCGGTGAGACTAATTGCTGTTCTCATTTTGTTCTCCTTTCCATTTTGCTCATTAATCCGCAACCGCCCGATAGAACATCGCCTTCTGGCTCGAATCCCCGTCGTCCACTTGCTTGACGCCCGCAGCCCCCATCCAGCCAGACCAGCAATCTTTCCAGTTCTTCAAATCACTGCTTTTCTGAACGTGAACCCATTTGTTGGGTGCTCCGGTGATGCTCAACCGCCAGCAGTCCGGCATACGCTGCGGAGCACAAGTGAACTGAGGCGATCGGAACGAGTTGAACTCGTAAGCCCCCATGTCCCAAGCAACGATGCTGTCGAAGTTGCCGTCCATTGATGTTGCCCCGCCTTTGGTCGGAAGCGGGAAGTGCCGAGTCGCTGGTTCAGGCCGTGAGCCCGGCAGCCCGCGGCTCCACGACCCGCCCCATAAAAAGCAGGGAACCAGTCGCCCGCTCGCGGATCAGAAAAAGGAACGGGTGATTGGCCCGGAACTCCCAGGTCACCGGACGTGCCCCCAGGGATGCCCCAAGATACGAGATGAACGTAGCGGCGGCAGCTTCGGTTCCAGTTTCGTTCACCTCAATAAATGCTTGGTGCAGCACCGTGCTGAGGTAGAGCCAGTGCGCTCTGCCATCCATGCCGGAGAAGTCCGCCCGCTTGAGATCAAAGGCGTCCTTGAGGCCCAGCGCCTTCAGGGCCGGAGCGAGGGTGAACCCGCTGGATATCTTGAATTTCGGCAGCGCCACGTCAACTCGTTGGCGCCACATTCCCGATGTCCACGCGGTCAGACTGGCCGGAGTCAGGCTGCTTTCCAAGGACCCGATGCCGTTGCGTCTGCGCGGCAGCAACACGATCATTTCCAGTTGTCCGCCGGCGTACGGCAGGGCGAGCATTTGCAACTGCTTATTCTCGCCGTAGTCGAAGTGGCCAAAATCGTGCATGAACGGGACGGTCAGGGTCCTGCCGGGTCGGGCGTAAAACTTGTCGGGTTGTGTGCGAGCTTCAGGAAACGGGGTCCACCACATGCCTTTGAAATAGATCGCGTTGATGAGCACCATGCGCGTCAAGCCGTCGAGGACACCCGGCCCGATGATCTCAGCAATCTTGTGCCGCGTTTGGCCGTCCACCCACTGATTGATCGTTGCCCGCGCCCGTTCGGCTTCCCGTTCGTAATTCAATGGGGTGATCGCCGCTCCATAATCCTTTTTGAGGAGGTTGAGAAAATCCTCGCGAAACGGGTACTTCGCCTGCGGCCACAACGAATTGGCGATGTTAAGTTCGTTTGACCCCGGTGCCGTCTTCAAAGCCGCGTCGAGCCCACCAAACAATTCATGCACCCCGGCTTTGCATCGATCGAAATGGAGGGTCTGCTCGATCTGCCGGGCCGTGTCGCCCCGCGCTCCCGCGTAGGTCATCGCCACCGCGGATGATATGCTGTAGGGCGAAAGCGCCAGATTGCCTGCGGTTGACCGCAGCTTGCCATACAGTTGGAGGGCAAACGCCGTGTTGGCTGCAACGAGCGGATTCATTTCTATCCTTTCTGCCGCCGGCCCGCGCCGAGCGCAGTGGCATCGTCTTTCTCCTGAAAGCATCGTCCTAACCCTCATCCCTTGGAAGGGAATTCTTATGGCTGGCCTACTGCGAGCCGGGCTTCACCCGTCCCCCGCCACGGATCACTCGTCACAGCTCGCAAGTTCCCAACTGCCCGTCACCCGTGATCAATCTTCAGAAAATGAGTCAGCCGCTCTCGGCGGGCAGGGAAACAACGCCGTCGGGCTAGTGACCGTCCTTCGCCACCGCATACGCGAGCGCGAGGAAGCCCAGCAGAAACAGGGCGCCAATGCCATAGCCGCGTTTCGCATCCTGGCGAAGCACGGGCAATTTCTCATGGATCGTATATAAAGTATGAAATGGTGTGGCGCCTGGGTGTCGGGTCACCCGGTAACGGCAGACCGGGAACACGGGAAAGAAGAGTATCGTAAACCACTCGGTCGTCACGTATGACCCGTCAACCCGCCGCTCGGCCTCACCGAGAAGCATGGAGCCCGTTCCGTTGATTTGCATGAAGTATCGTGCCGGGCCCACCTTCGGATTGCGCGCGGCGCGAGTGACGATTGTCACCACGGCAAAACCCAATCCGCCAATGCTGCCGAATAGCATGCCGACCGCATGCAAACCAAGCAGGGACGCTAACCCATTCGGACCCCCGAGCCCGAACAGGAACGATCCGAGCCATCCCAGGCCAGCGCCGACAAGTCCACCCAGGAGAATCAGCGGAAGGTGTTTCCATTGAAGATTCATAGTGTTGCACTTTATCCCCGTCCAAAACGCGGCTCCGCCCGCCGTTCTGCTCACGGCTGACCTGGGGCCAGCACAACCCGGAAACCGGTGTAGGAGGTCATGTACACTCCGAAGTAGAAGTTACGGGATGCGGACCGGCAGTGCCCGACGAGCGCTTCGGGCCATGAGTACCAGGCGCCGCCGCGAAACACGTGCACCCCCCAGCCCTCAGCAGGCCCCTGCGGGTCAACTGCAATCCCGCCGGGATACGTGTCAAAATAGTCTTGACACCATTCCCACGCATTCCCATGCATGTCATACAACCCCCACGGGTTCGCTAACTTCTGCCCCACAGGATGCATCGTCCCACCGTTGTTGTCCCAATACCAAGCGTAGTTCGTCAGATTGGTGTACCCGGGATCATCCCCATAGCTGAAACGCGTCGATGTCCACGCCCGACACGCATACTCCCACTCCGCCTCGGTCGGTAATCGATATACACTGTTCGTCCCAATCCGCCCTGCCAACCGCTCCCGCTCCGTCAACGCTGCACAATACGCCGTGGCGTCCTCCCACTCAACCAACTCCACCGGCCGGCTCAGATCCTCCGGAAATCCGTTGTTCGTGCTGAAACAGCTCGGGTTGCTGCCCATCAGGGCAAGATATTCCCCCTGCGTCACCTCATACTTCCCCATCCAATACCCCCGACTAATCGTCATTGCCGTCTGCGGACCCTCGGCGCCCGTACCGATAGCCTCCGCGCCCTCGCGGTCCACTTCGTTCGTCGGACTGCCCATCATGAAAGTCCCCGGCGGGATGAATACCATGTTCGTTGGGGCCGGGAACACCCCGGCACGATAAAATCGCTGGCCAGTTGCCGGAGCTGACTTGTCAGTCCACAGATACGGACTGGCGGGCAGTTGCAGATATTCCAGGCACCGCCAATCGCTCTGGTTCGTGTGGGCAAGGTCCGTGACGTATTCAATCGAGTAAACGGTACCGACCGCACCCGTGACGGTCACCCCGGCATACATTTGAAGGTTGAGCACCGGCGGCGTCTGGGCTGATAGGTTTAAGATTGCCAGCCCGAAGGCGGCGACGGTGAGACGAAGTGTTGTTTTCATAATTCCAAAGGTTGATGGTTGCTGATTACCCCGGTTCCAACGGGGGCTTGGCACACGGGTCGTCAGCCGAAAGAAGCAAGTCGGCGGCTCGTGGAGTCTCTTCCAATTGCTCTTATCGTCCTTGATTGCCGCATTAGCAAGTGGAAATCGGGTTGAAAATGTAGCGGGCGTTTGGTTGTTTGTTTTCATAGTTTGTTTGGTTTATTTCGCCCCAGACGGGGGCTTCTACTCAGTACTACGGCGTCGGGGGGGAAACCTAACAAGAGTCGGAAAGAAATTTTCGGCGAGAAGGAAACGGGGTTCAGGCGACCACAAAAAGGCAGGCGTTGAAGAGGTGGATCCCAAACCAAATCATGGTGGCGGGCGGCGGGAAGCGCAGCGCCACGCCGCTTTGGCAATTGCGACCCCGGTTCAAAAGCAGTGTCGCCGCTGCGCCTTGCCACCGTCGTCCAGCCTTCTGTTTCACGACGTATCAGCTAATCCAGTTCCCTCTCTCAATGATTTGCCATCCGTTCTGCCCCTTCCTTAGTTTGAAGATCAGGCCATGGCTAAACATGATGTCGCCTTTAATTCTTACGTCCTCACAAGTCCAGACTTCAACCGTGCCATTTGGTTGGGCGGTAATCCCAGAGATACGCTGGGCGGCCCGAGAGCGAATCGCGGTCGGTAGATTTCTAATGCTCCACCAATCGAATCGAGGGAGAATCCCACGCCATATCTCGCGCCGCACCTGGCCCCGAATCTCAGCCACGTCTCGCTCAGACACCGTCCCAAATACCCGAATGGGCGGGCCTGACTCCGCGAACTTCGCGCGAACCTCCGGCAGCCACCAAAGGACGGCTCCGCTCAAGAGAAACACGACAAGCCCGGCCATCGTTCTCCGGCGGTTTGCTCCGCCAAGTGACGGTTTTATTCTCATAATCTCAGCCTTTGCGTTTAGAGCGTATCCATAAATCATGGAGCGGTCGGAAGCAGCTTTGAGAGCAGCGGTCGTTTTGATTTTTGGCTTTGTTTCAACTCAGTTACAGGGTTTTCAAACCGGCGCCTTCGCGGAAGCCTCGCCAAAAACCAAAAATTCCCGCTCCGCCACGCTACATCATTTCTGTCAACGCTCTAAGGTGATCGGAGGCGGTAGGACCGACTGGGATAATTCGTCCACTGCGGATCGTTGAAATAGGACCCGCCGTCGGTGAGGGTAGGCTGGCGCGGTTGGCGAGATCCACGCACCGGATCGCGCCGTCGCCATTGGTGGTACCGGGCAACGGGTAGCCTTGGATGATTGTGACCTTCTGGCCCATCAGACTTTCGACCGTGATGGCTCGGTCAATGGCCACGCGATCGGTCATGCTCCCATTAACCGCACGTCCGCCCGTGGCGCACACCCCGCCAGCGACCAGGACGGTGTCGGTCGCTTCAACGATGCCGTCATTGAGGATCGGCACCGCAATGACCTGATTGGTTTCACCCGCGAGGAAAGTCAGCGTGCCGTTGGTGGTGGCGTAGTCCAGTCCATTGGTCGCCGTGCCGTCGGCGCTGGCATAATCCACGGACACGACCGCGTCGGAGTCCTCGGTACGCTGCACGGTGAGGATCACGCTGCCGGCGTTTTCAACCCCGTAGTAGTAGTTCGCGGAGAATTGGAGGGTGGACTGGCTCCAGCCAGTTCCTAGCGGGACCAGGAAGATTCCGGCCGCGAGGAGGTGAAGTTTGGTTTTCATAGTTTTGCCTTTTTGGTTTTGGGTTTGAAGCGGGTTTTGGCAGCCACACGGAGTTCGCCACCAAAACCCGCCGTCCTTCCACGCGGAAGAAATCCGATTAACCACGAAGGGACCCGAATGAAACCCAATCCAAACCGGAATTTGGAGTGCGGTGGCCGAGCGCAGCGGCGACACCGCTTGGCGCTGGCCCGTTGCCTTCAGCCATTCGTGTCCCTTGGTGTTCATTCGTGGTTCCGATTTTGCCTGGATTCCAGTTTACGGCACCTGGAGGCGGTAATACCGGCTCGTGTAATTCGTCGCGCCGGTGTCGGTGTAATTGGTCGTGACCCCGGTGCTGGTCCGCGCCAGCAGCTTGGTCCACCTGACTAGGTCGCTGGACGCTTCCAGGATGTAACGCGCTCCGGCGGCGGGTTCGGTGAACGAAAGCTG
>JADLHS010000399.1 GCA_020848635.1 Limisphaerales bacterium | reverse complement strand
CGATAGTTCACCGAAACCGTGTCCTCGGCCTTGGGCATCTCGCCGGCGCCTTCGGTGACGACCTTGTATTGCAGACCGCTTGGCAGGGTGACGATGCCCGGTTTGGCCTTGTTTTCAGCGAGGAATGCGGCGCCCTGAGCCTTGTTCTTCTCGCCCAAAATGGCCCGGCGCTCCTGCTGATACTTTTTGATGGTCTCCTGCGCCTCCGGCATGGTGAGCCCAGGCTTACTTGCCAGGGCGTCCAACATGCCGCGATTGAAGGCGGCCTCGTCGTATTCCAAGTTCCCTACTTTGAAATTGCTGCCAACGCTCATGCCGATGGCATAATTTGCCTTTTCCTTGTCATCTTTGAAGGTCTTAGCGTCCTCGGCACGCAGCCCGTTGGCGGCCAGCAACCCAACGAAAATCGTAGCGGTAATCACTTTCATGTTCATGCGTCGCACAATAGAGAATCTCCCTGCGGAGTTCAACCTCATTTTGGCGCCGGGCTTGATGCTGAGGCATTGTTAAATCGTCTTTGTGCCGGATAGTTGTCGCAGCTACTTGTTCCATGCCCCGTGACACGTGATCTCGGCGCCAGGGCGGTCAAGTTCGGGCCGGAAAGCGCCTCAACCCGCGAACCTGAACTTGAACTCGCCCCCGGCTCGCCGATATCGACCTAATGCAAATACCCGCCCGCCAATCAGACCGCCCCAAGCCTCCGATTGATTGCGGGGATGTGGCTGGGAGCGGTATTTCGCCAAGTCCTTATCGGAATCGCCGTGGCTCGTTGGCCCGGAAACAACCGCTTTGATGTTTTCCAAAGCACGATTCTTCTTTAACTTGCTCCTCCGACCATGAACCGGCTCGACCATGCAACATCAGTGCGGAAGCCCGCCGCGAAAACCCGCTGGTGGAAGCGACTCCTGAAAGTTGCGCTCGCCTCGGGCTTGCTGGTTGGGCTGTTGGGCGCGGCGTTTGTCGGGGCATTGGTGCTCAAACACAACCGCATCGTCGGCGCGAAACCCGGACAGTTGCCGACGAGAGTCCAGCCGGGTGAACTCGGCCGCTGGGTGAATCCCTTCATCGGCACCGGGGGCTTTCCGTGGGTTTGCGGGCATAACTTTCCCGGGGCCATGACGCCGTTCGGCATGGTCCGCCTCGGCCCGGAGACAGCCTCCATGCTGATCCGCAAACGGGCGCTGAACACGTCCGGCTACTATTACGGCGACGATCAGATGCTGGGATTCGGTCACACGCGGTTGAATGGTACGGGCGCGACCGATGGTGGCCATTTCCTGGTGGTGCCGGCGGTGGCGCCGTTGCCACCCAAAGCCTACCGCAAGGGCCACTCCACGCGTTTCTCGCACCGCGAGGAACTCGCATCGCCCGGTTACTACGCGGTTAAGCTTCCGCAAATCGGGACGTTGGTCGAACTCACCGCCACGCCGCGTGTGGGCCTGCATCGGTACACCTTCAATCCCGGTCAAACCCCGCATCTCCTGCTCGATGTGATGAACGCCCTGGGCGGACGCAAAAGCCGCGAAGGAAAGTTGCTGGTCCGGCCCGAGGTCCAGGAGATTGAAGGGGCGGTGAGGACTTTCGGAACGTTTGCCGGGCGCTATGGCGGGGTCAAAGTGTACTTCGTCGCCCGCTTTAGCCAACCCTTCGCCTCATTCGCCACCTGGCAAGACGATCGGCCCCTCCCCAACCAAACCATCGCCGAAGGCGAGGACGTGGGGGTGGACCTGGCATTTGGGACCACGAACCAATCCCAAGTCATCACGCTCAAACTGGCGATTTCCTATGTGAGCATCGAGAACGCGCGGGCCAATCTGGAAACGGAAGCCGGCGCCAAGGACTTCGATACCGTATTAGCGGAAGCCCAGCGGGCGTGGGAGGCCAAGCTATCGTTGATCAAGATTCAAGGCGGCACCGAAAAGCAGCGGACAATTTTCTACACCGCACTTTATCGCGTATTCCAGATGCCCACCGTTTTCAACGATGCCAATGGCGATTACCTGGGTTTTGACCGCAAGGTTCACCACGCCGCGGGCTTCCAGTATTTTACGGACCTTTCCCTCTGGGACACGTTTCGGACGGTGCACCCACTCTATACCTTGATTGCGCCGAAGGATCAGCGGGACATGGTGGTGTCGCTCGTGAAAATGCTCGAGCAGGGCGGGTGGCTGCCGCGCTGGCCTTCGGGTCACGGCTACTCGAATTCCATGCTCGGGACGCCTGCTGACATCGTAATCGCCGACACCTATCTGAAAGGCATTCGGGACTTCGACGTGGAACCAGCGTACCAGGCGATGCGCCGCACTGCGCTCGCGCGCACGCCACCGGGCGCGGCTTTCTCCGGCCGGCGCGGCGTTGAGCACTATCTGAAATATGGATACTGCCCCGCCGGGCTGATGGAGGAATCCGTCTCCCGGACCCTGGAATTTGGCTGGGCGGATCACGCCATTTCGCTGCTGGCGGAAGCCCTCAACCATCCCGAGGATGCGACGCTCTTCCGGGAACATTCTCAATTCTATCGGAATCTTTGGAATACCAACTCACAGTATTTTCAGCCTCGCGATGCCCAGGGCAGGTTTGTCGAACCGTTCAAGCCGCTGTTGCTGACGTATCTGGATCGCGGGAACAAATTCACCAAGGATTATGTCGAAGGTAGCGCCCTGCAATGGCGTTGGGCGGCGCCGTACGACGCGGAGGGCATGATCTCCCTGTTCCAGAGCCGCGATTATTTCGTCGCGGAACTTAACCGTTTCTTCGCCCAATCCGATCCGGCGATGGGCGCCTGGACGCCCGGCTCCTACTACTGGCACGGCAATCAACCGGACATTCACGCGGCCTATCTCTTCAATGATGCCGGTCGACCGGACCTCACGCAAAAATGG
>JADLHS010000398.1 GCA_020848635.1 Limisphaerales bacterium | reverse complement strand
CGCAACCCCTGGGGCACGACGATGTTCACCGAGGTCGGCAACCGGTTCCCAACGGACGTTCACCTAATGACCACCCAACTCGCAAAACGCTCCGTGCGCGGCGGGTTGGTGGACGGGCCGGTCTATGAACGTATCTTCAAGTCGCTCAAAGGCGTGGCAATCACCGAACCGGATCCGCTGGCCGCCTTTCAGGACGAGCGGGCGGTTTACCACGACGACATGAAGGATTATTCAACCAATGAACCCACGATGGACGGCACGGCCTCGGCCATTTTGATGTTCGCTCTGAGCGGTTGGGCAAATCGGGATTGAACCCCAGACGGGGGCGGGCGAACCCGGGGAAAAACCGCGCGATGGCCCGACGATTTGATGGCGGCGCGGCGCGCGTTTTGATATTTACCAATCCATGCAAATCCGCCCACCATGCCTGCTCGCTGCCCTGAAATACCTCCTACTTGCCGCCGCCGCCCAACCGTTGCTCGCTACCGCGGGCGAAGTCGTGGAGCTCGGCTCGCGGCGGGAATTGTTCGTGGACCGGTTTCTGATTGCTACGATGCGCGGCGTTGAGCTACGCCTGCACGAGCCGCGCGACGAGGGCACCGTGCTGCAGTTCGATGAACCCTGGGAGGGCATCCACTGCGGCTATTCCACCGTGATCCGCGAGGGCGACCATTTCCGGATCTATTACCGGGGTATGCCGGCAGACGTGGTGGATGGCACCGCGGGCGAGGTCACCTGCGTGGCGGAATCCAACGATGGCCGCCGCTGGACGAAGCCGAAGCTCGGGTTGTTCGAGGTGCGGGGGACGAAGGCGAATAATGTGGTGCTCGCCGGCGATCCGCCGTTTTCGCACAACTTCAGTCCGTTCCTCGACGGGCGTCCGGACGGCCCGCCCGATCAGCGCTACAAGGCGTTGGCGGGAATCTCCAAGAGCGGGCTTGTGGCGTTCGTTTCGGCAGACGGCCTGCGCTGGCGCAAGTTGCGCGACACGGCGGTCATCCCCGAAAAGGCTCCGTTCAAGTTTGCCTGGATGTTCGATTCGCAAAACGTGGCGTTCTGGTCGGAGGCGGAAAGAAAGTATGTCTGCTATTTCCGCGTCTGGGAGGGCGTCCGCCGCATCGCCCGCACGGAAAGCACCGACTTCGTGAATTGGAGCGACCCGGTTTTGATGAGTCAAATGACGGAGGGCCAGCCTTCGCCAACCGAGGATCTTTATACCAACCAGACCGACCCGTATTTTCGCGCGCCGCACCTCTACCTGGCCGTGGCGGCACGGTTTGTTCCCGGCCGGCAAGCCATCAGCGATGAGGACGCCAAGGCCCTCAAAGTGGCCAAAGGCTACGAAAAAGATGTGTCCGACGCCGTGCTGATGACCACGCGCGGCGGCAGCGTTTACGATCGCACGTTCCTGAGTTCCTTCATCCGACCGGGCATCGGCGCGCGGAACTGGGTCTCCCGCAACAATTATCCCGCTTTGGGGATCGTTCAAACCAGCCCGACCGAGATGTCCCTCTATGTCAATCAGGACTATGCCCAACCGACCGCCCACCTGCAGCGCTACTCGTTGCGGCTCGATGGCTTTGCCTCGGTGCAAGCGCCCTACGCGGGCGGCGAGCTGCTCACCAAGCTGCTCCAGTTTTCGGGTGACCGGCTGCAACTGAATTTTGCCACCTCCGCCGCCGGTTCGATTCGGGTGGAGATTCAGGATGACGCGAGCAAACCCATCAACGGCTTTGCGGCCGGCGATTGCGTCGAAATCATCGGCAATGAAATCGAACGCGTCATCCGGTGGAAAAGCGGGGCGGACGTTTCCGGTTTGGCGGGCAAAACCGTGCGGCTGCGATTCGTCATGAAGGACGCGGACCTCTATGCGTTGCGCTTTGCCCCGGCACCCTCGGGGAAATGATCGCCCGCGACAACCACCCGCTTAAACCAATGCACGCACGCAAGGACCGGTCGGGAAGAAGCATCCGACAATGGTTCCAGGCCATCGCGGCCAGTCTGCTGGTGTTGGCCGGCAACTGCCTCGGCGCGGCCGACATCCCGCCGACCTTGGTTACGCTCGATCTGGCGCCAACCCAGGAACATCCGCGCAATTCGGAAGGCGGCTTCGCCACGCTGGCGTCCGGACGCATCGTTTTCTGCTACACGCAGTATTACGGCGGGGCGGCGGATGAAAGTCCGGCGCGCATCGTGCGCATTCACTCCGATGATCAAGGCCGCACCTGGAGCCCGCCGGTCGGGGTGGTAGAAAACACGGGCGGCAAAAATGTCATGAGCGTGTCTTTGCTCCGGCTGGCCAGCGGGCGGCTCGCCCTGTTCTACTTGGTGAAGAACAGTTGGATTGATTGCCGTCCGCACATGCGGGTATCCAGCGATGACGGCGTGACCTGGTCGGCAGCGCAGCGGGTGCTGGACGCGCCGGGCTATTTTGTGCTGAACAACGATCGGGTCATTCAGACCCGCAAGGGCCGCCTGGTGATGCCGCTGGCGTTTCACCGATCGCGGGGCGACGATCCGGATTCCAGCAGATCGTTCGACGCCCGGGCCATCACGCTTTGGCTCTACTCCGATGACGAGGGCACGACCTGGCAGGAAGCCGCCAACTGGTGGGCGCTGCCCATGCCGACCGGCAGCGGGTTGCAGGAACCGGGCCTTGTGGAACTGGGGAACGGCAACCTCTTCGCCTGGAGTCGCACCGACCAGGGAACCCAATTTGGCTTCACCTCCAAGGATGGCGGCCAGACCTGGACGCCGCCGATCGCGACCGCGATGAAATCACCGGTTTCGCCCGCGAGCATCAAGCGCTTGCCCAACGGCAACGACCTGCTCGCCATCTACAATGACCATTCGGGCCGGTTTCCGTTTCCCAAAGGCCGCCGAACCCCGCTGGCTGCCGCCCTCTCCCGCAATGACGGGCAGACCTGGCCGCACGCAAAGGTGATCGAAGACGATCCAGACGGTTGGTATTGTTACACCGCCATGCATTTCACGGACGATGCCGTACTCCTTGGCTACTGTGCCGGGGACTCCAAGGTGGGTGGACTTAATCGGCTGCGCATTCGCCGGGTCAGCCTGGACTGGTTGCGCCAGCCGTGAGCCCAAAGGATTTCGCCATGCCCCCCAGCCGTTTCCAGCCTCCCAAGTCAGTGCGGAAAGCTTACCGGGTCTTCGCCGCTGGTTTGCTGGGGCTGGTAAGCGGCAATCTGCCGGCCGCGGAAAGCGCGCCCCTCGAGTACACCGTGAAGCTTGAGACCGTAATGAAACACGACGACGGCCAGTTCCTCTGGTTTCATCCGCGCGTCGCGGCCATCCCCTGCCCTGGCCAGCCGCAGCCGGCGGTGGTGATGACCCTTCAAAAGCATCTGAAGATCTCGGATTACTACTCGGGGCTGTATGTCATGCGGCGGGCGCAACCGGAGGCGCCGTGGACCGGACCGGTCCTGCCCTCCGAACTGGACTGGCAGCAACAAACCAACGGCGTCACTATCAGCGTCGCCGATGTTACGCCCGGCTGGCACGCACCCTCGGGGAAGTTGATCGCCCTGGGCTGCCAGGTCCGCTACAGCCCGAAAGGCGAGCAACTCGACGATGTCCCTCGGGCCCACCAGACCGTCTATGCCGTGCTCGATCCGAAGACGGAGCAGTGGTCGCCGTGGCAGGTGCTCGAATTGCCACCGGCGGAACAATTCAACTTTGCGCGCAATGCCTGCTCGCAATGGCTCGTGCGACGGGATGGCCGGCT